>NZ_JBAPTY010000137.1:0-14326 GCF_049282395.1 Halobacillus sp.
GCGTCATTCACTTATTCAGCAGATCCACCGGCTTCTATCTGAAAAAGAACAGAAGAAATTTGCTGTTTGGCAGCATCCTCCCGATGAATCCAAGTTACAGGTGCAATGGAATGCAACCAAAGAAAAGGTGCAGGATAAAGAGAAGGAGCAAAGGGAATTGCAACAGCAGGTGGCCGATGCGAAAAGCAAATTGAGGACTTTAGAAAGTTCCGGGCAATATTCTGAGCTGGTTCACCATTACGAAGCGGAACGGTCGAAGCTCAAAGGCCTCGCCATTGAATGGGCTAAATACCAGCTCGCCGGACATGTGGTTCACAAAACAAAAGAAAAGTACAAACAAACCTATTTACCTCAAGTTCTAGAGCAGGCAGGAAAGTATTTCTCCCGTTTGACTAGCGGCAAATATGCGGCGGTGCAATTGCTTGAGGACCGTGAAGCGTTAAGGATAGAAGACGATGAAGGTAAGGTTTATGAGGTGTTTGAGCTTTCCCGGGGAACGAGGGACCAGCTATATGTATCCTTACGCTTAAGCTTAGGAAAGATAATGGCCGAAACTGTCCGACTTCCCTTCCTTTTAGATGATGCGTTCGTACATTTTGACCAGCAGCGGCTCCCGGTCATGCTGAAGATCATAGAAGAGATGTCTAATGACCACCAGACTATTCTTTTTACATGGAGAAGCGACCTCGCCAGTAGTTTCCAAAAGGTAGAGGAGCATAAACTTTAGTAAAATAGGGAATAAGGTCGCAAAGTACTGTCATTAGTGATAAAATGTTTTAAGATTATAAAGAGGAAATAGCAAATGGAGGGTTTCCATTGCCAAACACACACTACGAAGAATGGAATAAATACGAAGAGACAATCGAACAATTCATACAAGTGATTGCTAAAAACATGACTTTGTACGGGATCACTCCCTCAATAGGACGTTTATACGGGGTTTTATATTTTGCGGAAGAGCCTATGACCCTGGATGACATGAGAGAAGCTCTGGCAATGAGCAAGACCAGTATGTCCACTGGTGTCCGGGCCCTTTCGGATATGAAGATGGTCGAACCGTCTTTTAAAAAAGGGGTACGCAAAGACTTGTATAAATCAGAGGAAGATTGGTACAAGTCATTTACCTCTTTATTCAGCAGCCGGTGGAAACACCATACTGAAACCAATATTGAAGAAGCTGATGAAGCTCTTGAAGAATTGAGAGAGTTGAAAGAGAACACAGATGATCAGGAACTTCAGGAGAAAATTGATCAGGACATTTTCAGACTGGAATATGCCCAGGATTATTATCGCTGGTTAATTAAATTTATTCATGTGGTGGAATCCGGTGAAATTTTTAAATATGTTCCAAAGATTGATCAGCGGGAAAAAAAGAAATAAAGAACAGACAGAAGCTGGCCTATCATTCCATTAGCTGAAAATCTCATGCTGAGGGAAAGGGTCCAGCTTCTTTGTTATAGGCTCTATCAACACTTCATGCTGATCATTAAAGAAAAGCTCCCGATACTTGAAGACTCAGTTTCGAGATATTGGGGGTCCGTTACAAACAATAGATGAGGGCGGCTACAGAAACAACTCGTCTTGTTCCATCACCCAGACACTCAAGACATAAGCCGCTCATCAACGTATTGAAAAACCGCCATCCTTTTGATGGTCGTGTCTTTCGGGGTGATTCCACATTTGAACACTTTCCTGCGTCGTGCAGGGCCGCGGAAAGCGAGCCGTTCCCTGGAGCCCCTTTCTCTACAAAATATCTCGAAACTTAGTCTTCCACTAACCGACACTCTAGTGAAACAATTGCTTTAAAAAATATCAATGTTAATAAGAACTATGTAAAAATAAAAAGAAAGGAAGTGGGAGGATTGAAAAAGGGAATAGCACACTATCAAATCGGGGATTCATTTGACTACTTTCTATTGATAAAAACGGCAGTTAAAGGAGTAGCAAGCAATGGCAAGCCATTCTTAACCCTCCTGCTTAAAGATCAGACTGGCGAAATTGATGCCAAACTCTGGGAAGCGAGCTCGGAAGATGAGAGAGTATTCCAGCAGGGAGAACTAGTAAAGGTGACCGGGGAAGTAGGGCAATTTCGCAATAAACCTCAACTGAAAATCCACAGTATTCGCCCCTCCCAGCCGACAGATGGTGTCTTTCACAATGATTTTATTGAAAAAGCACCTGTGGAGAAGGAAGAGTTGATGGAGCGGATTACAGAAGCCATCTTCGAAATGAAAAATGCCAATTTTCAGCGAATCACACGCCAGTTTGTAAAACAGTATCAGGAGGATCTGCTCAGTTATCCGGCGGCTGTCAGAAATCATCATGAATATGTATCGGGACTCGCCCATCATATTGTTAGCATGCTGAACATAGCGAAGGAAATGAGTAAGCTCTATCCAGATATTGATAAAGATTTGCTGTACGCTGGAATTATCCTGCATGATCTCGGTAAAATAAAGGAATTCTCCAATGCCGTGGCCCCGTCTTATACCACGGAAGGAAAGTTAATTGGCCATATCTCGCTCATGGCAGAAGAGGTACGTATCGTCGCAAATGACTTGCAGATTGAAGGGGAAGAAGTCACGGTTCTGCAGCATATGATCCTGTCCCATCACGGAAAAAGCGAGTGGGGTAGTCCAAGGCCGCCTTTAATTAGAGAAGCCGAGCTTTTACATCATATCGATATGCTGGACGCGAGAATGAATATGCTGGACAGAGCTTTGAAGAAAACAGCTCCGGGAGAGTTCACAGAGAAGATTTATCCAATGGAGCAGCGCGCTTTTTATAAACCTTCCTTTGAAGATAAGTAGAAGGGTTAAGGCTTGTCCTGTAAGTTTAATAGAATAAATAAAAGTGGATCTCTAAGCTTGTTCATATTTTTCAAACGCTGCTCATAGAATGGATACAAATGGAATAGGGAGGAAACAACCATGTTGTTCGGAATTCCAATTTGGGTCTTATTTTGTATCGTGTTTATATTTATTAGCGGTTATATGGCGTTGCGAGCAATGAGAGCAGAACATCATCTGGAACAGCAGCATATTGAGCAGGAAGGACAAGTTTATTTAACGCGTATGGAAGAAGAAAAAGAAAGACGCAATCAACACAGAAAAGTGATGATGTAAGTTAATAAAATGAAAAAGTCCCTGATGTTTATAAACATCAGGGACTTTTTTCGTTTCAGAATGAGTTATTCTTCAGAAGAACTGTTCTCCTCTGAAGAGCCGTTTTCAGCTTGTGCAGGTTCTGCCTGCTGTTTAAACAGATCCTTGTACTCATCAAGCTTCACATCAATTTCAGCTTCTTGCATCATTTTATTCATTTTTTCTTGTAGTTTGGCCTGATCTACTTTTTGGCTGACTAGTGTACGTTTGATTTCTTCTTTAGCTTCTTCGTATGGCTTCACATCTTCAGCGTCACGCTTATCGGTTACTTTAATGATATGGAAGCCGAACTGAGTTTTAACTGGTTCGCTTACTTCACCTTTTTCAAGACCGTAAGCAGCTTCTTCAAATTCTGGAGCCATCTTGCCTGGTCCAAACCAGCCGAGTTCGCCGCCCTGCTGAGCAGAACCGTCAGATGAATATTCTTTAGCAAGCTCGGCAAAAGATCCGCCATCTTCAAGCTTCTGTTTTACTTCTTTAGCTGTTTCTTCATCAGAGACTAAAATATGACTCGCTTGTACTTCTGTCTTCATCCGTTCATAATACTGTTTCATTTCTTCTTCTGAAATTTCTATATCCTCAGCTGCAGCTTTTTCCTGAAGCAGGCTGAATCGAATGGTTTCTTTAAATTGTTCTTCACTGGAGAATCCGCTTTGTTGCAGAACCATTTCAAACTGATCCCCATATTGTTCTTTTAATGTTTCAAGTTCTTTATTAACAGCTTCATCAGATACTTCATATTTTTCGGCAAGAACTTCTTTCATCACAAGCTGCTGAAGCACTTGTTCACCATTCTTGCTTTTCAATTCCTGGTAAAATTCTTCTTTTGTTACGTTTCCACCGCTCGTTTCTACTACGGTTTCTGATTCATCCGCATTGGAAGAGCAGGCAGATAAAGTGAATACGCTAGCCGCGAGAGCCGCTGTAATTACTATTTTCTTCATTTCACGTACACTCCTATAAAACATAATATTATTGTTGACGTAGAGGTCTTTTTAACAGCCCATGAGTAAATATAACACATAAAGACCTGCGACTGCCATATTCTTCATTAAAAATTTATGACAGGCTGATTACGGTCAGCAGAATCTAAAAAACAGGCCGGGCTGTATGGGCAACCGGGCCTGTCTGTTTAAAGTGTTATAAGCACTTCTACATATGAAGATATGAGTAATATCGTAATGAGGACATTGATAGTCCGGAATACGCGAGTTTGCTTTTCATTCGACATCTTTGTTTTCAAGCATAAGGAATGAGTGAGTGAATTGAATACGAATAAAATAACGAGCGCATACAAGATGAATCCGAATGCCATGACGATGTACCTCCTTTATTCCCTATGAAACTACTCTATCAAAATTTCCAGTAATTGAACAGAATAAAGGCGTGAAAAATAAAAAGCAGCTGATACACAGGGGTGCAAGCTGCTTAATAACAAGGGTTACGCTTCTCTTTGACGAATTAAAATATCGTATCCATCTTTAGCGTTTTCGATCACGCATTTTCTAGGGGCTTTTGCAAAATAGTTTAAATATAGAAAGTCAGGAAATGATAATCCAATATTAACAGCTGCAAAGATGACCAAATAGGCAAAGTAATTAGGGAAAACACAGCTCATGATGATAGTTGGAAACGTGATAAAGAAAGTCGGCGCTAAGGCCATCATCATGGATGTTTGTTTTGAAAGTTTAGATTTGCATTGGTAAGTGAACGTCGGCAGCATTCTTCTTCTGAATTTGAATTTAACACTAAATCGCTTGTAAAGCAGTACTAAAGGCAAGATATGCATAAGCCGATGCAAAGCTGGCAAAAAGAATAATATAACAATTAATGGCAGAAAGCCATGATCTTTCATATCATGCGTGCCATGCAGCATGGAAAATGGCAGATATAATATCAAAAAGGACAGTAATCCTGTTAAAAATGACATCAGATAAACACGATTGAGACCGAATTCTTTATTGATGTTCACTGATTTCCAGCAATTCATCATAGAATCCCCCTTTACTGCAGAAATTGGTGTGAGTAAGTTACGAACATATATAGAAAATTAGTATTTATTATGCGTTCTTATTTGACTTGCACATTTGGAATAATAGTACCTTTACAAGGAAAAAGCAATAGGTTTTTCGTAAAAAAAATAATTGCTTTATAAACCGCCATGGTGGGGCTGAACCTGGAGAGGATTATGAAGAGAGGAAAGAATAAAGAAAGAAAATTGTGAAAAAATAAGTGACAGAACTAGGAAGGGCATAGTGACAGAGGGTTTAAGAGGGTGAAGAGATCTAAAGGGGGATGCAGGTTGCCGCTGGGACTGTAAAAAGAGAATCCTTTTTAGGAAAGAAGAAAAAGGTTTTTGAAAATTTCCCTAGACACAAAAAAATCCCTTCCTGAAGTGGTGACTTCATGGAAGGGAAAACGTTAGGAAGATTTAGATTGATTTTTAAAATCATCGAGATCAGCAGGCTTTTCTTGAACAGAAGCTTCATCTTCAATGTTTTCTAAGGAACGTTCAAGAATTTCCATATATTCTTCCCCGTAAATTTCCTTTATGAGGGCGGATAAGTCTAGAAATTCCGGTAATTTACCGTACATTTCCGTCATTGGAAGTGAACCGCGAAGAACAGAATTATCTTCCGGGTTATATTCGCTTAAGGTAGCCTCAAGAAGCTCGTTACCATCATCCGTAAGTTCTATATACGTATTTCTTTTATCGTTCTCACGTTTAGAAAATTGAAGGAGACCGCGTTTTTCTAGTTTCTTCGAGAAGTTAAACGCTGTAGAGACATGCATGACTCCAAACTTGGAAATTTCAGAGATGCTGGCCCCTTTCAAATGATAGGCAATCCATAGAATATGGTGTTCATTGATGTTGAGCTCAAAAGGCTTTGCCCATTCTTGCCAATCTTTTTCGATGGCTTTCCAAAGCGCCTTGGATAATTGAGCCATTTTATGACTATAAAAAATAGCTTCTCGCTTAGAAATTTTTTCCTTCATACATCTCACCTTCTTTACGTATAGGTTACATCTATTGTGACAGGTTTATTGACATATTTAAAGTGATAATGCGCAAGAATACTATTTTTGTAAAACAATCTGAATATTTTTCCACCTGTTTAGTGGCTAATAACAAAAAAAGCTCATTCGAAGTCCAATTTGTGGAATGTTTTCAATATATTTTCATGAAATCCAATCATTTGTTCCAGCCTTTGATATAAAAGGTCCGCTTCTTCCATTTGTTCCTCACTGGAAAACTCACGATACCGATTTTTCAGCTGATTTTCTACTTTTTTTAAATTGGTTTCCTGTTCATTGGCTGCCGTCTGCCATTTACTAATATAGGAAGACATGAAATTTTTATAGATACTTTTATTAGCTTGAAACAAATCTTTTCGAACCCCTTTTTTCCATACACGGTTCACCAGCCCCTGATCTATCAAGGAACGGACACCTGTACTCATGGAGGTTTTGCTCTTTCCAAGAGCCTGACTCATTTCATCGAGGGTCATAGGTTGAGGGTTAATATAGATCGTAGCGAATAATCTCGCTTCTGCAGGAGTTAAACCAAACATTTCTAACGTTTTAGAGAATTCAGTTATGACTTTTGTATGAATATCTTCTAGCGATTGATGATCTTTTAATACCATAAGATCCTCCTTCAATTCATTGCTACACTTACATTACTATTAATTGGATAAAAATGAAAATTAACTACAAGCAAGTAAATTGGAGTATTTCGGAGGAATTCAAAATAAATAACCTAAATCATTCTGTAAAGTTTATACTGTACGTAATTTTTAAACTAAAACAAATGTATTTATAGTTTGAACTATTTATTACAAATAGGTTACAGTTATAAGGTGGAAAGATGAGTGCGGATAAAATTTCGACATAGACGTACCATAATAATAAAAACTAGAGGTGATAGACGTGCCGATTATTCAAGTAGAGAACTTGTCCAAAATCTTCGGTAAGCAGGCTAAGAAAGCCACCAAGTATTTGGATGAAGGTTTATCCAAGGAAGAAATCCTTGAGAAGACTGGAAATACAGTAGGGGTCAACCGGGCTTCCTTTGATGTTGAAGAGGGAGAAATCTTCGTAATTATGGGACTATCCGGAAGTGGTAAATCCACGCTTGTTCGTTTAGTCAATCGACTGATCGAGCCAACAGAGGGCAGTGTTTACATTGACGGACAGGACTTAGCCAAAATGGATAGTAAAAGTCTCAGAGAAGTCCGCCGCCAAAAATTAAGTATGGTATTTCAGCGATTTGCTTTATTTCCGCACCGTACAATTCTTGAAAACGCTGAGTTTGGTTTAGAGGTACAGGGCATCGATAAAGAAGAGAGACAGAAAAAAGCAAAAGAGTCATTAGAAATGGTGGGACTTGGCGGATACATTCATCAGTTCCCTTCCCAACTATCTGGCGGTATGCAGCAGCGTGTTGGACTAGCCCGTGCTTTGGCCAACGAGCCTGAAGTTCTACTTATGGACGAAGCCTTTTCGGCATTGGACCCATTAATTAGAAAAGAAATGCAGGATGAGCTGCTGGAACTGCAGCAAAAAATGAAGAAAACCATCCTATTCATTACACATGATTTGGATGAGGCGCTTCGGATTGGAGATCGAATCGCCTTGATGAATGATGGTAAAATTGTCCAGATCGGTACGCCGGAAGAAATTCTTGTCAACCCGGCGAATGATTATGTGGAGAGGTTCGTAGCAGACGTAGATCGCTCCAAAGTATTAACGGCCGAACACATTATGAAACGTCCAGAAACCGTTGATGTTGAGAAGCATGGGCCAAGAACAGCACTTGAGCGCATGCGTAAGGAAGGTCTTTCAAGCATTTACGTTACTGATGCCAATCGTAAGCTGTATGGATACGTACTTGCCGATGATGTGGCTAAGGCTGTTAAAAATGATCAAAAAGATCTGAAAGAAATTATGCGGACGGATATTCTGAAAGTTGAAAAAGACACATCCATGTCAGAAATCTTCAACCTGATCCATGATGCACCGGTCCCTGTCGCCGTAGTTGAAAACGACAGATTATTAGGCATTATTGTGCGAGGAGCAGTAATTGCCGCACTAGCCGGAAATGAGGTGAATCTAAATGGAAGTGATTCCTAAAATACCTGTGGCTGAATGGGTATCTTCTTTTACTGAATGGGTTACCGACACATTTGAGCCTTTATTTGATTTTATAAAAAATGATTTTGGCGATTTTATTGAAATGTTTGCTGAAGACTGGCTAATGAGTATTCCGATTTGGTTATTTATTATTGTTGTAGGTGCTATTGCTTTCTTTATCTCTGGTAAGAAACTGGGCTTGACCGCATTCTCGGTTGTAGGCCTGTGGTTCATTTCCAACCAGGAGCTATGGGAAGAATTGATGAATACATTTACGCTTGTCATATTCGCCAGTTTGATCTCGGTCATTATTGGTGTCCCTTTTGGGATATGGATGGCCAAGAGCGGAACCGTGGAGAAAATCCTTACTCCAATTTTGGACTTTATGCAGACGATGCCGGCTTTCGTTTATCTAATCCCGGCTGTAGCCTTCTTTAGTATCGGAATGGTGCCAGGGGTGGCTGCATCTGTTATTTTTGCTACACCGCCTACGGTCCGTTTTACCAATCTGGGGATCCGTCAGGTGTCTCATGAATTAATCGAAGCATCCGATTCATTTGGTACAACGAACACGCAGAAATTATTTAAAGTTCAATTGCCAATGGCTAAGAAAACGATTATGGCAGGAATTAATCAGACGGTTATGCTTGCTTTGTCTATGGTTGTTATTGCTTCCATGATCGGTGCCAAAGGTCTGGGGCAGACGGTTATTACCGGACTGCAGCGTGCTGATGTGGGAACAGGTTTTGTGGCCGGTCTTGGAATTGTAATTCTGGCTATTATTATTGACCGCTTTACGCAGAATTTGAACACCCAGCGTGGTGAATAATGGTTTTAAATGAGGGCTGGAAGGCCAGTCCTCATCTAATAAATAAAAAAGGAGCAAATGACATGTTTAAATTTGATTGGAAACGTCTTAGTGTAGCAGCAGGTCTTTCGTTGACTCTTGTAGCAGCAGGCTGTGGCTCATCTGATGAAGGGTCTGAAGGAACAAGTGGCGATAGCAATGAAGGTGGAGAGTCTACTTCAGAAGAAGTGAACTACGGAGAAGAAATGAACTATGAAATTACAGGTATCGAGGCAGGAGCAGGCGTTGTTAAGGCCGCTCAAAGTGCTGTAAAAGAATATGAAAACCTGGCCGGATGGGAAGTATCTACCTCCTCTTCAGGTGCTATGGCTACAGCTCTAGGACAAGCTGTTGAGAATGAAGAACCTATTATTGTAACAGGCTGGACACCACACTGGAAATTCGCTAAATATGATCTGAAGTATCTTGAAGATCCAAAGGAAGTTTTCGGTGGGGAAGAGCAAATTAAAACCATGGTACGTAAAGGTTTGAAAGAAGAAAAACCAAATGCTTACAAAATTTTAGATCAGTTTAATTGGACAGCCGCTGATATGGAAGAGGTTATGCTTGAAATCAATGATGGTGCTGAACCTGCCGAGGCAGCGAAAAACTGGATAGAGAATAACCAGGAAGCTGTAAGCTCTTGGACAGAAGGCACTGAAAAAGTAGATGGTACAGAAGTTGAACTTGTTTTTGTAAACTGGGATTCAGAAATTGCTTCTACAAACGTAGTAGCTGAAGTTATGAAGCAACAAGGTTTTAATGTGACCATTACGCCGCTTGATAATGGACCAATGTGGGAATCTGTCTCAGAAGGAGAAGTGACCGGAATGGTAGCTGCATGGCTTCCAGCAACACACGGTGACCTTTATGAACAGCATAAGGATAACCTTGAAGACCTTGGTGCGAATCTAGAAGGCGCTAGAGTTGGATTGGTTGTTCCGAAGTATATGGAAGTTGACTCCATTGAAGATTTAAAACCAGCTGAATAATATAAAAAACCGGAAGGCGGGAAACCGCCTTCCGGTTTTTTTAATGGTTATTTCGCTTCATCATTGAGTGGATTACCATCCTCGGCATCATTTCCCTGCTCGGCTTTTGCCTTCTCTTCTAACTCTTTTAGACTTTCTTCAATCTGTTCTAAGTATTTCTGGATGTTTTTCTGATGAGGCTCTACGGTTTTTTTCCAGCTTTCAATAGATGTTTTTACATCTTCAGATAGTTCTTTGATCAAATCTGCTCCCTCTTTGGAGGTCTGGGCAATCTGATCCTTCAACTGCATACCTTCTTCCCGCAGACTTAGTACGGTGTTTTTTAAGTTCTCGCTTTTTAAGCGTGCGCCTTCTCTGAATTGACGTCCAGATGAAGGGGCACTGAGCAGGGTATAAGCAGCTCCTGCGATCCCGCCTACGATAAAACCTAAAGTTAAGGATTTTCCATTTGGCATTAAAAAATCTCCTTTCCTATCTCCTGTTTTATTATTTTCTCTTATAATGAAAGAACCAAACATAAAATAATAAATAAAATAGAGCATGATGAAGATAAACTTAAGGTGAGATTTCTTTGGTGATGGTAAACAGAAGGCACTACATCTGCTGCAGTGCCTTTTCTTATTTGTATCAATCTATTTTTTCGTCCCTTCAATTCCTTTTGGAAATGGAGGGAGAAGAAACGGGGAGCGCTTCATTGATGCTGGATCGTCTTAAAATGGAAACAGCAATTGGATATATAATCGCCATGAACGCAAGGTTCAAGGCCGCAGTAGGTAATACAACAGTTAGAAACATTACGGAAAAGCTTGCATCCATTAAACCGATGACATTCAGAACAAGGCCTAAAAAGATGGTTCCGCTGATCACAGTACCTGCGGCTGCTAATGCAGATGCGACCCACTTGGACTGGCGTAAAGGGCGAATCATGAGAACCATTCCAAATACGAGTAAACCTGTTACGGGTTTATCAATTAGATTCGCTACCTGTCCTCCCGGAATCGTCGTAGTCAATGCGGAAATAAAACCGGTAGCAATTGATAAAATGAGCACATACGGAAGCTTAGGGAATAATAAGATACCTAAGAACATCATGGCAAGCATCATATCCGGTCTCATTCCCAGAAAAAACGGAGGCACAACAGCGTGCAGAACTGCGCCAATTCCAACAAATAAAGATAGCATGACTAAAACTCGTGTATTCATTTGTACATCTCTCCTCAACTAAACTAATCTCTTTGTAATTTACAATCCAAACGTGCCCTCGTGGCCGCTTGCGATTGCATAGCTGTATTATACCAAAATGAATGTTTAAAAATCAAAGCATCACCCTGTTATTTAGGTATATTCTGGTTGATCTCTCCGGCAATGCTTTGTAAGTCTTCTGGTGCGTAGTCATCGGCATGTGTTTCCCATTTGGCTTCAAATCCATCTTGATCTCCGTATCGTGGCAGCAGGTGGATATGTAAGTGATAAACAGATTGACCAGCAGGGGCTTCGTTATTATTCAATACATTCAGGCCAATTGGGTCATAAGTTTCTTTAATGGCATTCGCAATTTTGGGTATTCGGGAAAATAATTTTTCAGCTACATCCGGGTGCGTATGATAGATGTCTTTGGAATGCTGTTTAGGGATCACCAGCGTGTGGCCTCTCGTCACTTGGCTGATATCAAGAAACGCATAAACGTCCTCATCCTCATAAACTTTGGCAGATGGAATATCTCCATCCAGGATTTTGCAGAAAATACAATCTTGTGCTTCAGACATGTCCAACACTCCTTTAACTTTTGTTATATTGTACCACAAAAGCAGCGGTCACCTCGACGATCAGCATCCTTTCTCCATCTATGCAAGTTATGAAGGAATTGTGGTAGAATTTGATAAGAATGCATGCTTATGAAAAGAGGGATCAAGTTGAATTCGTTACTTCAAGTAAAGAACCTTCACGGAGGTTATACCCATAAAAATGTGCTGCACGGGATTTCGTTTCAAGTACAGCCTGGTGAAATTGTTGGACTGATCGGTTTAAACGGAGCGGGAAAAAGTACAACGATTAAACATATTATCGGCATGA
The DNA here is from genome assembly GCF_049282395.1 of Halobacillus sp. Lineage (NCBI taxonomy): Bacteria > Bacillati > Bacillota > Bacilli > Caryophanales > Bacillaceae > Halobacillus > Halobacillus sp. The sequence continues at coordinate 12,210 of NZ_JBAPTY010000137.1, forward strand.
TGCAGGCGAAGGATGGAGAAGTTTCCATTAACGGAACATCATTCGAGAAAAACCCTGAAGAATACCGCCAGCAGCTTGGCTACATACCTGAAATGCCAATTTTGTACGATGAATTGACTTTATTTGAACATCTCGAATTAACGGCTATGGCTTATAATGTACCGGAAGATTTGTTTAAGAAGCGTCTGGATCCTTTATTGAAGGAGTTCCGAATGGAGAAGAAGCTTAAGTGGTTTCCCGTTCATTTTTCTAAAGGGATGCGTCAAAAAGTAATGATCATGTGTGCCTTTTTAATTGAGCCGGAGCTTTATATTGTTGATGAGCCATTCGTGGGGCTCGATCCTCTCGGGATTCAGTCGTATTTGCAATTGATGGAAGAGATGAAAGACAAAGGAGCCGGTGTGCTCATGTCGACTCACATTTTAGCTACTGCTGAAAAATACTGTGACCGCTTTATTATTCTTCATGATGGAAAAATCCGTGCAATGGGGACGCTGGAGGAATTAAGGCAATCCTTTAACCGCCCGCGTGCTTCTCTAGATGAAATTTACGTTCAACTGACAAAGGAAGACGATCATGATTAATGCCAAAGAGTTTTGGAACCGCCGATTTTCTGAACATATGAAAGAGACAAGCCGTTACTTGAAGTACATCTTTAACGGTCATATTGCTGTAGCGTTATTCTTCTTTCTATCTGCTCTCGCTTATTATTATCAGCAATGGCTGGCCGCTCTTCCGGAAACGTTTCCGACTGCATGGGTAGTAGGGATTGCTTTTGGATTGATTGCAAGCTACAGTCCTGTACGGACCCTGCTGAAAGAACCTGACCTGGTATTCCTTCTGCCGGCTGAATATCAATTGGATACGTATTTTAAGAGAAGTCTGTATTACAGCTTTATCGTGCAGATTTATACGGTTCTTTTAGTGGCGGCAGCACTGGGACCGCTCTACTTTGCCTCTTATCCTGATCTTGGAAGCCGCCATTACCTTATGATAATCGCGGTCGTCTTTGTTATAAAAGTATGGAACATGCTTTCCAACTGGTGGATGCTGAAGGAAAGAAATGCAAGGATCCGGAATACTGATCAAGTTGTAAAAGTCGCCTTGAACATCATGATCTTTTATTTCCTTTCTCAAGGAGAATGGATGTTTGCAAGTATCGTAACGATTCTTCTCGCTGCACTGGTTCTGTACACATACAGCCTTTCGAACAAAAAGGCCGGACTCGCCTGGGATCTGCTAGTTGAAAAAGACCAACAGAGAATGAGGACGTTTTACCGTATTGCGAACATGTTTACAGATGTACCGCATCTGAAAAATACTGTGAAGAAGCGTCATTCGCTCGTCCGGGCATTGCTTAAACCGGTTATGTACAAACAAAGCCGCACCTTTACGTATCTGTACCGGATTACGTTTATCCGGAGCAGTGATTATCTAGGAATGTATCTTCGTTTGATGGTGATAGGTGGACTTGCCATCTGGTTTGTGCCGAATATATGGGTGAAAGTCTCCTTTGCCATTTTATTTTTGTATTTGAGTGCTTTCCAGATGATGACGCTTTGGAATCATCATCGTACGAACATATGGCTCGATTTATATCCGATTAAAAAAGAGTGGAAGCAGGGAGCATTACTGGAATGGCTGCGTCAGATTATGCTGTTTCAAACGTTTGTATTTGGTGTGCTGTTTATTATTCAGTGGAACCTTTTGGGACTGCTGATCGTATGGATTGGAGGAAGTGCCTTCAGCATTGCCTTTATCCAGGGTTATGTCAAACAGAAGTTAACGTAAAAAAAGAGGGGCGCAGATTGGTGCGCCCCTTTCTTATTAAGCTTTAATCGTAAATTAATGAATTGCTTCAATAAAGTTCCTTGAATTAGTGCCTTTATTTCTTATGAGTCAGAAAAAGTGAGTCTTACAGATAAGCTCCCATTACTTGAAGACTCAGTTTCGAGATAACTCGGGTCCGTTGCCAAGAAAGGATGAGGGTCGGCTACAGAAACAACTCGCTTTCCTGCGGGGGAACTGGCAAGCCTCCTCAGTCGTTAACACTCCTTGTGGGGTCTCGCCTCGCTCCTTCTCCCGCGGGAGTCTCGTCGTTTCCTCCGCCACCCCGG
>NZ_JBAPTY010000138.1:0-4085 GCF_049282395.1 Halobacillus sp.
AACCATCACCTGCGTAATGAGGAATTAGATCATGTGATTTTGTACCTATTTTCAGCATGTAACGACCCGCAATAGCCTATCATAAAAGGATTTAATCCCGATAAAGTAGGAGAATCTTTCTCTTCTAAAATGGTCCGTTCGCAACATTATAGTTGGGTTGGTGGGGAAATGATGAGACTCCCGCGGGAGAAGGAGCGAGGCGAGACCCCACAGGAAGTGAAAACGACCGAGGAGGCTTGCCAGTTCCCCCGCAGGAAAGCGAATTATTTCCCAACCAACCCGCATCCCCATTTTAGTAACGGTCCCAACTATCTCGAAACTGAGTCTTCAACGGGAGTATAACTGTAGGTTCAACTTAGAGATTTGATAGAGTCTTTAAGGAAGAATGCAAATTCTTCTGCAAAGGTTTCGCATCTTGATAAATCCTCATCACTCTCAGGATAATATTCAATTTTAAGAGAAGGGGAGACGATTACCGCTCCTGATTCCTGACACGCACTCTCCAACTGGTTAACAGCTTCGCAGAAATGAGGATAAATGGGAGTCGCCTGAGCCATAAACAGCTATAGGGACCCCGGTTAGGTCCGTTTCTGTTACATTTTCATAAAATCCTTCTACCTCATTGGGGAGATCCCCGTCGTTCCAAGTGTAGGAACCAAGTAATACTCCTGAATAATTCTTAAACTCATTAGGTCTATCTCGTCAATTTCATCTAGTGTTACATCAAAACCGTAATTTTTCAGATGAGCTTTGAGCACGTCCGCTATTTCTTCTGTATTCCCAGAAATACTTGCAAATCCTATCATGATAGAATTCATAAAGAACCAGTCTTCTGCTTTTCTTCGGATCCATTCATTAGTTGGTCCCAGTAACTCAATTGAGCAGAATGATATTGAAAAAGCTCCGCATCACGTCTATCCAGGGACTGATCCACTTTGAGTTGATGATAGTTAATAGAAAGCGCAATATCCGAGTACATATACAAATAATTCAAGTAGTATTCCTCTAAATAAGCGGAAGGAATAAAGAAGGGGAGTTGCGTGTCCGTGTGTAAAGAAACCAGCCAGCCTATTGGTTCTACGTAGTGATGATCATCGCCTATATAAATAAACTCTCCTTTCTTAAAATGAAGACATTTATTGGGGTTGCCGGGACCTCTATGATAAGTGAAATCTCGTGTAACAATAAGAATGTTCATTCCCCTTTATTAGAAGATGGTTAAATTATAATTGAAGATGATTATCATTATCAATTTAACGTCTGCTTTTTGAATCTAGTCATTGGGGGAGGCATGAACTCAAGTTTCATTCTTAAAGTCAATAAAAAAGCTGCGGGGCAGATGCTCCGCAGCTTTTGGTTAATCTATTAATCTCTGAAGAAAGCAACAACTAATCCACCTTCTCCTGCATAAGTCGAGATGAGAGGACCCGTTTCCATAAACAAACTATCTTCAGGATTGTAACGTTCTTTTATATCCTCGAGAACTTTTCGGCCTCTTGCTTCATCATTACAATGGGATAAAGCAATGACTCTGCCTTCTAAGTTATGGGCATACTCACCAATCTGGTCAATGAAGCGGCGAATAGATTTCTTGTTTCCGCGAACCTTTTCTGTGACTTCTACGGCTCCTTCATCATCACTGGCTTTCATAAGAAGTTTAATGTTCAATGTCTTGGCGATCGTACCCTTCATTCGATCGAGACGTCCGCCTTTTATAACATTTTCAAGCGTTTTTAGAATAAATAACGTGGTGGTTTTTTCAATACGTTCTTCCATATGAGATACGAGGGCCTCAAAATCCAGACCTTCTTCGATTTTCTTGTTGGCTTCATGGACGAGCAGGGCTATGCCGCAGGAAGCGGTTCTTGTGTTCAACACGGCTATTTTGCGTTCCGGGTCTTCCTCAAGAAGCATGTCCATCCCCATTACAGCACTTTCGTACGTACTGCTCAGTCCCTGAGTAAGTGCGAGAACCAGAATAGGAGTGTCACGATCTACTTCTTTATATTTTTCATAAAAGTCATTCGGACTTGGAGAAGAAGATCTTGGCAATTCTTCTGATTGTTTTAGTTTTTTATAAAAAGTAGGCAGATCAATGGTCTCACCTGTTTTATAATGTTCCTCCCCGAAATGAATATTCAAGGGTACATTTTTGATGGAATGTTGATCGTTCATGGAGTCGGGAAGGTCTCCTCCTCCATCAATCAAAAGTTGTATGGTCAATCTCTTCACCTGCTCTCAAGTAATGGTACATCTTTACTTTTCTATCATTATAACAGACATCTTCTGATTACTGTTTTTGATGGGCATGCGTAATTTTGGGTTTAACTTTTTTCGTCGTACTGAAAATAAACATCATCAGTCCAAAGAGTACAATGGATCCACCAAGCCACTGGGACCATGTAACAGGCTCGCTCAGCAGCCAGTAAGCAAGAATGGCTGCGCCAATCGGCTCCAGTAAAACGGCCATTGAAATCGTTGAAGTGCTGATCCAGCGCAGGGTCCAATTAAATAAGGAGTGACCGAAGAAAGTCGGGATAATAGCCAGTGCAAGGAAGATTAGCCATTGAGAGCCGTTGTAACCGGTAAATGATTGATTTAAAATAAGATTGTAAAGCAGTAAAGTGACAGAAGCTGTGCCATAGGCAAGAAAAGTGTAAGTCATAAGAGAAAGACGTTTTCTCAAGTTCTGACCCAGCAGGAAGTAACCGGTAACCATAAATGCTCCTAAAAGGGCCATGATGTCTCCGAGAAGAGCCAAGCCGCTAATTTGAAAATCGCCCCAGCTTATAATGACACTTCCTGTTATCGTAATGACCAGGCTTAAAACCGCACCGATTGTGAAACGTTCTTTAAAGAAAATGAAAGTCCCTATAAAAGCAAAAATTGGCTGCAGCGAAACGAGAACCACCGAACTTGCAACAGAAGTGTAAGACAGGGACTGAAACCATAAGATAAAGTGAAACGCTAAAAACACCCCGGATAAACCAGCCATGATCCAATCTTTTTGATTAATTTGTTTGATTTCATCAAAATGTTTCCATAATACATAAGGGGACATAATTAGCACAGCCAGCGACAGTCGGAAAAAAGCTATAATCGATGCTGGAGCATCACCAGCCAATTTAACAAAAATCGCTGCTGTAGATATGGATAGTACCCCTATGAATAAAATTATATATGGATGAATTGGAGGCTTATTCATTAAACCCCTCCTCTGGTGAACAACAGTTGTGCACTCATTTTATCATTCTTCGGATTGAAAAGCATAGGAGAAATGTGTAGAATTAACTGTGTTATGTATGTTATGATGAATGAATCTATTAGGCAGACACCAGAGGAGCCTCTCCCGATTTCTGTGGCGGAAGGCTTTTTTTACATGTTTATAGGCATATAAGTTATATATGAGTTTATATAAAAAAGGAGTATGAAATAAGTGACAACATTTAATTCACTAGGTTTATCAAATCCAATTCTAAAATCTTTAGATGATATGGGATTTGAAGAAACGACACCGATTCAAGAACAAACGATACCTCTAGGGCTTCAAGGCAAAGACGTGATCGGTCAAGCTCAGACAGGTACAGGTAAAACAGCAGCATTCGGTATTCCGATGCTGGAGAAAATTGACAAGCAGGTTAAATCTGTTCAGGGATTAATCGTGGCACCAACTCGTGAGCTTGCGATTCAGGTTGCTGAAGAGATGAACCGTCTTGGTAAGGTTAAAGGCGTTCGCGCACTGCCGATTTATGGCGGATCGAACATGGAGCGTCAAATTCGTTCCCTTAAGACGAACCAGATTGTCGTTGCAACACCTGGACGACTGCTTGATCACATTCGCCGTAAAACGATTAAACTTCAGAACGTACACACAGCTGTACTGGATGAAGCAGATGAAATGCTGAATATGGGCTTCATCGACGACATTCGTGATATCCTGAAAGCTCTTCCTGAAGAACGTCAGACGCTGCTTTTCTCAGCTACGATGCCTAAGGAAATTCGTGATATCGCGACAACCTTAATGAACAACCCTGAAGAAGTAAAAGTTAAATCAAAAGAAATGACCGTTGAAAATATCGAGCAAT
>NZ_JBAPTY010000139.1:0-10037 GCF_049282395.1 Halobacillus sp.
ATTATTGGCAACGTAAAGGGTTAAAATCATTGAATTAACGTTGAATTTTATGAAACCGCCGTATACGGAACCGTACGTACGGTGGTGTGAGAGGACGGAGGTTAGTCACCTCCTCCTACTCGATCATTTTCCCCATTAAATACCGCTAAAAAGCCCATTAAAAATAAGTTCTTATTCCGTTCTTCCTCCACATAAGATTTAGTTTCCTTGAAAAGAGTTTGTTTATTAAATGTTTGTTTCAGGGTACTTAAGTTCAAAAGTCTTACCGTAATTAAGGTCATCCGTAAAGCTTGACCTATAATAGATAAGGAGCTGATTAATATGGGATTAAAATCAAAGCTCTCAAAAATCCTTAGAATCTGGAACGACGTGGATGCTGTTCGTAATAACCGAATTGGCCAGCGAGTCGGCAGGAGAGCTGCAGGTAAAGTCAGTGGAAAACTCATTCGTAAGATATTTAAATAGACTATTATTACTGTAAACAGGTAATATTAGCCCTTATGCCTACTGGAGTGACACAGTTAAATAAGACTTAATAAAACACCCAGGCTGCCGTAAATCTGAATTCAATTGGAGTTTGGCAGAGGACGGAATTCTTCCGGTGAAGTGAAAGGATGCGATGACGGCATTATCAAAGCAGTTCTCTCGTCGGAACACACTTTGATAATGCCTCTTTTCTGTCTTCTTCTTTAAATTCAGGGACGTGTACTGCGAACCTTCATCGCTATGAAGGATCACTTTATAGGACATCACGCCCTTCGCAATTTTTCTTCAACTTATCTAACTCGAAGGATGTATCTTTTTTATCAATGATAGAGTAAGAGAGGATTTCGTTATTATATAAGTCCATAATCGTGATGTTTTATTACATCTAATTTCAGTGGTCACCCTACACCTCAGAAGGACTTTTATTTTTATGTTTATACATCTTTGCTACTCGTTCTATTTACTTAATACCGTTATTTCTTAAGTACTCAATTAAAGCGAACAAAATTTGCTCTTTACGTTCCTTATAATTAGTGTCCATCTTGATACGCTGGCTACTAAAGAGAAAAGCATCATGCAAATAAAAGATGCGAGGCGTAGCTTGCCAAGTATGTTCTGTAATCCTATTCCATATATAAATTTCAAATTTTTCGGAATAGTTTTTTTGTTTAATGCAGGAGCGTACGTCCGTTTTTTTAACTTCAACAGATCCTTCGAACATATTTTTGCGAGCAATTTCCCACCACATTTCCGCTCTATAAAATTCTCGGACATCATCTTCTTTCGCAACATTTGTTGTATTAGATTCTTGCATTTCATTAATCAGTGTACGTTCCTCGATAAACGACCATAGATCATCTTTATTAATTCGCCAGCCGTCCTTTCGCGTTGCCGGTTCTACGCCTTTAATAGTGCCATTTCGCAGCCACCGTCGAAGGCTCTCCTTATGTGTCGTAATTTTATATTGCTTCAATTTTTCCAGTGCTTGGTCGACAGTATATTGTTCCATTCTACATCCCCTAACAAATCAATTGTTGTATATAAATCATAACACAACACGTGTTGCGATACACTCAAAAGTGGGTTGTATATGAGGTTTTCGCATGATTTTATTTTAAAATCACGTATCAAACTCAACATGCTGAACAATGTCGTATTTGATACACGCCATTTTAAATAATCCAATTTTTCGAGGATAATTTTATAGCAAGTAGGCTAACTGCTTGAAGAACAAAATTTTCAGAGCATGGTTGAATGCCCTGAAAATCGAAATATATGAATCTTAACTAATTCATCTACAAATCCAGGAAGAACTTTTTACTCCTTATAAAATCGCTGAAGGCTGGTTGTTATTGTAAAAATCTTTTTTCACTTATATTTGCCTTCTACAAATACAAGGTTATAGTCGTAGACATCATATTGTTTCCTTTATAGTCTTTTAAAAATTTGACTTCGCGTTAGTTTGAGTATTTTCGTTTCGCTAGTTTAATAAATACAAGTGGTCTGCCATAGGGGCCGTGGTTATAGTGGAAGAATGGATGACTTCATTATAAACGGAAGGATATCGTAATCTTCGGGTGAATGTGGTGTGAGGTAAAAGATAGAACATCTTACTTTTCGTCCCTTGATATTAGAAAAAGCCCCAGCGCTTAGAGCGCCAGGGCTTGATGAGGATTAATATGTTTGTAGATATTGTTCGCGCTCCCAAGGGTGTACTTGCGTACGGAACATGTCCCATTCAATTTCTTTTGCTTCAATAAAGTGTTCAAACAGGTGCTCTCCAAGAGCTTCGACCATAATTGGATCTTCCTGCAGTTCTTCCAGGGCATTGAAGAGCGTGGCAGGCAAATCCTTAATGCCGTGCGCTTCACGTTCCTTCTTGTTCATCACATAAATGTTGCGGTCAACTGGAGTTGGGGCTTTTAGTTTATTCTCCACACCGTCAAGACCTGCTGCTAATAACACAGACATAGCCATATAAGGGTTTGCGGCAGGGTCTACGCTTCTTACCTCTATACGAGTGCTTAATCCACGGGAGGTAGGAACACGTACAAGCGGACTGCGGTTCTGGCCGGACCAGGCAACGTAGCAAGGTGCTTCATAACCAGGTACCAGACGTTTGTATGAGTTTACCGTAGGGTTTGTGATAGCTGTAAAGTTTGTGGCATGTTTAATGATCCCAGCTGTAAACTGATAAGCAACTTCGGATAACTCTTTATCACCATTTTTGTCGTAAAAAGCGTTTCCATCCTCATTAAACAATGACATGTTTGCATGCATCCCGGAACCGTTCACACCAAATAAAGGCTTTGGCATGAAAGTTGCGTGAAGACCGTGCTGACGAGCGATCGTTTTTACAACTAGTTTAAATGTCTGAATATCATCACAGTGTTTCACAGCATCTGAGTATTTGAAATCAATTTCGTGCTGCCCTGGAGCCACTTCGTGGTGGGAGGCTTCTATTTCAAATCCGATTTCTTCAAGTTCAAGAACAATATCCCGGCGGCAATTTTCACCTAAATCAGTTGGAGCGAGATCGAAATAACCACCCTTGTCGTTCAGTTCCATCGTTGGTTCGCCTTTTTCATCAAGTTTAAACAAAAAGAACTCAGGTTCTGTACCTATGTTAAACGCGGAAAAACCAAGCTTTTCCATTTTCTTGATGTTACGTTTTAAGTTATAACGTGGGCACCCTTCAAAAGGAGTCTTGTCCGGGTTGTAAATGTCACAAATGAAACGTGCTACTTTTCCTTTTTCAGATGTCCAAGGAAAGACCACGAATGTATCCAAATCTGGTACTAAGTACATGTCAGATTCCTCGATGCGTACGAACCCTTCGATAGATGAACCATCAAACATCATCATACCCTCTAAAGCCTTATCCAGTTGACTAAGCGGTATTTCGACATTTTTGATCGTCCCCAGCATATCCGTAAACTGCAATCGAATAAAACGGACATTTTCCTCATCAAGTTTCTTGTAAATTTCTTCTTTGGTTAACCCCATAATTCCAGTCTCCTCTCAACACAATTTAATGGAAGAATCTAGATAATTCCCCCTGCCTAATTCCAAGTTTACCTTGTCTTCCCGCGGTGAAAAGTTCTTGCTGCAGCATACGACGCAGTTCTTTTTCAGTTAGTTCACTATGAACTTCCTCTACTCGTTTCTCATCATATGCCTCGTTCTCCGGCTGATCTGTCAGCTTAAGAACCTGCTTTATCCCTGCCATATTAACGCCTTGTTCAATGAGGGCTTTAATTTCCAGCAATCGATCTACATCATTGAATGAAAACAGCCGGCGGTTCCCTTCTGAACGGGCTGGTTGTACTAGCTGGTGCTGTTCATAATAACGGATCTGCCGGGCAGAAAGGTCTGTCAGTGATTGAACAATCCCCATCGGGAATAACGGCATAGAACGACGAATTTCATCACTCATCGATGTGCCTCCTCCCCATAAGAATGATACTGATTTAATTATACGATAAGTAAAGGATATGTCAACATATGTGAGGAATGTTCACACAAATATAGTTTAAAAGCGATAAAGTAAGAAAAAATCTCATTCGCTGGTTGAACTCACCCTTACATACCCTTCTTCTAGAAGGCGTTCGATTGCTGCAGTTACAGCTATTTTCACGTGTGAATAAGTTAACCCGCCTTGCACAAAAGCCGTGTAAGGAGGTCTTATAGGGCCGTCAGCCGTAAGCTCAAGACTCGCCCCCTGAATAAAGGTTCCTGCTGCCATGATGACATGATCATCATATCCTGGCATAGGACTTGCCTGCGGGCTGACGTGTGAATTCACTGGAGATGCTTGTTGAATGGACTGGCAGAACCGAATCATTTGCTCAGCAGAATCAAAATTAACAGACTGAATTAAATCGGTACGGACAGCATCATGGGAAGGGTTCGTGCTAAAGCCAAGCATCTTAAGAAAGTGAGCCGTAAACACAGCCCCCTTTAGTGCTTCTCCTACTACATGAGGCGCTAGAAAGATACCTTGATACATTTCCTGAAGACTATTGAGGCTCGCTCCTGTTTCTTTACCTAACCCTGGGGCTGTTAACCGGTAGCTGCATAGTTCAATGAGTTCTTCTTTGCCGGCTATGTAACCGCCCATTCTAGCGATTCCGCCTCCGGGGTTTTTGATTAATGACCCGGCGATTAAATCAGCTCCTGCTTCAAGCGGCTCTTTCATTTCCACAAACTCTCCGTAGCAATTGTCGACAAAAATGATGATGTCACTTTTCACTTCTCGGATTCGTTCAATTATAGAAGAGATTTGTTTTATAGTGAATGACGGCCGATCCTCATATCCTTTTGAACGCTGAATTCCTATCATCTTCGTAGCAGAAGAGATGGACGAAAGGATTTCCTCAACCTGAAAATCTCCCCCCCTGGTTAAAGGTATGGACTGATAAGAAACCCCGAAATCTCTAAGCGATCCCATATCCTTTTTCCGGCCTGTCCCTATAACATCCCTGAGGGTGTCATAGGGCTCACCTGTGATATATAAAAGTTCATCCCCGGGACGGAGTACGCCGAATAATGTTGTTGTAATAGCATGGGTTCCTGAAATCAATTGCGGCCGGACAAGGGCATCTTCAGCCCCGAAAATTTCTGCATACAGAGATTCTAGTGTCTCTCTCCCAAAGTCATCGTATCCATAACCAGTGGTGGGGTTAAAATGAGAATCACTCACTCTTAATTTCTGGAAAGCACGAAGTACTTTGCCCTGATTAAATTCAACAATTTCATCAATTCGTTTATGCTCTGGTATTATTTCTTGTTCACTTTGCATTTTAATGGTTTGGATATTCATGACGGTGTCTTCCTAACTTTATAGTATCTGGTGTCTCAACGGGTGCTCTGGATGTATAAATCCGTGAATAGCATACCCCTCTTTATCTTCGTAGAAGTTCATGCTTGTAATCATGCTAAACTTTTTAAATTGCTGAAGTCGTTTACCTTCTGAGGCAGGAATAAACACATCGTATTCATGCCACTCTTCCTTTAGTACAACTTCTACTTTATCTAAAATCCTCTTTAAATCAATCCGGTCATGTACACTTACGGTTAAGGATGGATGAGTTTCGGGTATAAAATCCTCTCGAAGTAAATCCTTTTTATTATAAACCGTAAGCATTGGCAACTGACCCGCTCCTAATTCATCAAGCAGCCGCAAAACTGTTTTTTCTTGCTGCAGGTGGTCAGGATGAGAAGCATCCACCATATGCAGAATAAAATCAGCTTCTGTCACCTCTTCAAGTGTGGACCTGAAAGCAGCAATAAGCGTGGTCGGCAGGTCTTGAATAAAACCTACAGTATCGGAAATAAGGGCTTGAAATCCTGATGGAAGACTCATCTGCCTCGTCAAAGGGTCGAGAGTAGCAAACAACAGATTTTCTTCATATGAATCACTTTCCGTCACACGATTAAAAAATGTGGATTTCCCTGCGTTGGTATAACCTACAATCGCAATTTGAAAAGCCCGGTTTTCTTTACGACGCTGGCGATACTGTTCCCTCTGCTTGACTACAGAGTTCAAACGCTTCTTAATATCATCGATTCTGCGTCTTATGTGACGGCGATCGGTTTCAAGTTTTGTCTCTCCAGGACCACGTGTTCCGATTCCCCCGCCCAATCGGGAAAGCTCTGTCCCCTGTCCTGCCAGACGAGGCAATAAGTACTGCAGTTGGGCTAATTCTACTTGAAGTTTACCTTCCTTAGTGCGTGCGCGGCTGGCGAATATATCTAAAATAAGCTGACTTCTGTCCAGCACACGTCTTTCAACTTTATCTGAAATATTCCTAAGCTGGCCAGGAGTAAGCTCGTCATTAAAGATAATTAGCTCAGCTTCTGTTTCCAAAGCTGCAGCTTTTATCTCTTCTAACTTCCCTTCACCCAAATATGTAGCCGGGTGTACCCGGTCCCTTTTTTGTGTAATAACTCTGCATACATCTCCATCCGCAGTTTCCGTTAACGAATGGAGTTCCTCAAGTGAAGAGTTAAACCGCTTTTCTTCCTCGTTAGGATCTTTTCTGGCTACTAGGATCACTCGCTCTTTACCTTGCATAATTCCACCTTCTTTTCTATATACCTGAATGATTCCATTCCTATCATACCAAAAAGTACCGTAGATAGATAACGGTACCATTATGGGGACGGAAACGGGTTCGTTATCGAAAAATCTTCCGCTTCTAAAGTCATTAACGCTGCTTTCTTTTGATTTGGGCTGCTAATTACCCGCCAGGCGTGTTTGCGTATAGCTTCTTCTATTACATTACGTACATATCGAGCGTTCGAAAAATTTCCGGCTTTACGGGAACAAACATAGGTTAAATGCTGATATAATTTTCTTTCTGCGTCAGCTGTCAGACAATAATCGCGATCACGGATCATGCCGTGAGCAATAGCTGCTAATTCGGAGGCGGAATAATTCGAAAAAGATAGCTGGATTGGAAAACGGGAGGCTAAGCCGGGATTAATTTGTAAAAAATCATCCATTTCATCTGGATATCCGGCTAGAATGATAATAAATTGATTATGGTGATCCTCCATGCATTTCACTATCGTATCAATAGCTTCCTTTCCGAAGTCCTTTTCCCCGCCTCTCGCCAAAGAATAAGCTTCATCAATAAAGAGAACGCCACCGAGTGCCTTATGGATTAAGTCTTTTGTTTTTTTTGCTGTATGGCCTATATATTCTCCAACAAGATCACTGCGGTCCACTTCTATAAAATGCCCCTTCTCAAGCACTTCAATTTCATAAAAAAGCTGGGCTACCATTCTGGCGATTGTTGTTTTCCCTGTACCCGGGTTTCCTTTATAAACCATATGGAGTACCTGTTGATCAGATTTCAAACCTAGTTCTTTCCTTTTATGAGCAATTAATACCTGAGCGTAAATTTCCTTAATACGAACTTTCAAATCCCCAAGACCCACGATCGATGAAAAGAAATCATCAATTCTACGAAAAGGTGTTAAAGGCTGCTCTTTAGGGCGAACGTGCTGGATGGGCACAGCTTTAGACTTCGTATCATTAAGAACAATGTTAATTGTTCCTGGCTTAGCTGTTTTTGCTTGCGAGTGCACATGGATCCCTCCTCGTTTCCATTCATCATACGCATTTAAAACCAAACCTGTGACAGCAGCCTATTTAACAGTGGCCAATAAACGACCAAAATAAAAACGGACGCTTAAACAGCGTCCGTTCTTTTAAAATTCTATTCTTTCTCCAATGAAACGTTTTTCATCGGAGCAAACGTTGAAATGGCATGTTTGAAAATTAATTGCTGCTTCCCATCGGTCTCGAGAAGGACAGTAAAATTATCAAATGCCTTAACAGTCCCCCGAAGCTGGAAACCGTTAAGCAGAAAGACAGTCACTTGCATACGTTCTTTTCTCAGTTGGTTTAAGTAGTTATCTTGGATATTTACGGATTGAGCCATGGATTTTCCTCCTCTATTCTATCTGTATTAGTACCTTTCTATTTCTCACTTCATCATTCCTGCTAAATCATTTAAAATTGTTTCAAATTTCTCCTCGTACCCCTGCTCTGAAATCGAATACCAATGGACATTCATTTTATTACGAAAATAAGTGTACTGCCTCTTAGCATAGCGTCTGGAATTTCTTTTGAGCAGCTCTACAGCACGATCCAAACTGTATTCTCCATTAAAGTATGGAAGAAACTCTTTGTAGCCAATTGCCTTCATCGCCTGTGTATGTTCATAACCTTTATTGTATAAGCCTCTCACCTCAGCGATTAATCCTTCTTCCACCATATGATCCACCCTGCGATTAATTCGGTTATACAACTCTTCTCTTTCCATCTCAAGACCTATAATTACAGGGCGGAAAGGTGATTCATTGCTTTGTTGTTTCTGATAATCGCTCATCACTTTGCCTGTGGTTTCATAAACTTCCAGCGCTCTTAATACACGCCGTTCATTGTTTGGGTGGACTTTTTTTGCCTGCTCAGGATCAACCGATTGCAAACGTCGGTACAGAGCTTCCATACCATACTCGCAAGCTTCCTTTTCCAGGCGCTTGATAACCTGCTCATCCCTTTTTTGCTCAGAAAAATTAAAATTATAAAGCGTAGCCTGTATGTATAATCCGGTCCCGCCAACAATCACTGGCAAATTCCCCTGAGAGCTGATCGTACGTATGAGGTTTTGAACCTTATCCTGAAATTCAGCTACAGAAAAACTTTCGTCGGGTTCTTTTATATCAACCAAGTGATGAGGAATACCTTGCATTTCCTGTTCCGTAACCTTCGCCGTTCCAATATCCATCGATTTATAAATCTGCATTGAATCTCCGCTGATGACTTCCCCTCCAAAACGTTTCGCAATTTCAACCCCAAGTTTTGATTTACCAACAGCCGTAGGACCAACTACAGAAATGACTAATGGCTTCATCTTTCACACCTCCATCACTGATACCCATTATACATGAAACGCATAGGAATCATACCTCAGAGCATATACTAACGGATTACGTTACTAACACTAACGTAATCCGTTAGTATAAATCAAAATATTCGTTAGTTATACTATCGAGATTCGTTAGTTTGTGTTATAGTATAAAAAAGGAGGCGTCCACAGTGGTTCATGAAAGAATTCGTTCACTAAGAAAAAATCGAAGGTTAACCCAATCGAACTTGGCTGAAAAGGTCGGTGTCTCTCCGCAGGTCGTGTCAAATTGGGAAAGGAATTACACTTCCCCTGATTTGAGTGATTTAACTAAAATTGCTCACGCGCTCCAAACCACTGCCGATTACTTACTGGGTATGAGCGATGAAAAAGAAGATGAAATTAGAGAGATCAAACAGCTTCTTGAAACGAAAGGGTATGACAAACCAGTTTTTTTTGATAAAAAAGCCTGGTTCGGCATCCAGCCTGATGACATAAAACAAATCGATAATTACTTCCGATTCTTATTACAGCAAAAAAATATATCGTAAGCCCCCTCCCCTATAGACCGGAAAAAAGCCAACATTAATTGACCATAAACAGATTATGTCAATTAATGTTGGCTTTTTATTATTTAAACCATATCCATAAACAGGAAATGATTAGCTTATGTCGAATCCTAGTATTAAGGAGGAGATATTCTTTATGGATGCTAAAGAAAAATTTAAGGCGCAAAAAGTGAATTTGCAGTGTCCTCATTGTAATAAAGATATGGAGATTGGAACCAGTGCTGTCTTTGAAAATAACCATACTATCACCTGCCCAGTATGCCAGACTAAAATTCACCTGGAAAATTCTGAAGCTTTAAATAAGCTAAGAAAACAATTAGACGGGTTAAAGAAATGGACTAGATCTTAAAAAAAGGCCAACACCTTTGTATAGGTGTTGGCCTTTTCAGCTTGTTGAGAAACAAAACTTTATCGGAGTTTTAAATCCATTTTTTTACATTTACTTCTTATGTATAAGGGATTGGACAGTTGAAGAGAGAATCTTACTCTCTTTTTATCAATAGGAGAACCATTTTCTTTATATTTTGCGCAGTGGCGGTCATGTGGGCCTGTTCTTGGACAC
>NZ_JBAPTY010000140.1:0-2783 GCF_049282395.1 Halobacillus sp.
ACCTGGCAAAGGGATAATTTATCAGCGTTTGGGTGTTGTTCACAGGACTGGACGTGTCCCACCACTACACCGGACACACCTTCTGCAACAGGTGTCACACTTTCCACTTCAATTCCTGTTTTCGTGATGATTTCAGCTAACTCTTCGGTTGAATAGCTGCTGATATCGATTAATTCTTGCAACCAATTGGATGATACAAGCATTGTTTTTCTCCTCCTTTACGCTTTGTGATATTGTTCTAAGAATCGGATGTCATTGGTATAGAAATTTCTAATATCATCCACACCATATTTCAACATTGCAATTCGCTCAGGTCCCATTCCAAATGCGAAACCGGAATATTCTTTTGGATCATATCCTGCCATTTCCAATACATTTGGATGAACCATACCCGCTCCTAATATCTCAATCCAGCCAGTTCCTTTACAGACAGAACAACCTTTTCCTTCACATACTTTACACGAAATATCCATCTCAACAGACGGTTCCGTAAATGGGAAGAAACTTGGGCGGAGTCTTATATCCCGTTCTGCTCCAAACATTTGTTTCGCAAAGGCGTTTAAGACCCCTTTCAAATCACTCATACGCACATGTTTATCGACCAAAAGTCCCTCTAACTGAGTAAACTGGTGAGAGTGAGTCGCATCGTCTGTATCCCTGCGGTAAACCTTACCTGGACAAATCATCTTCACTGGTTCATTTCCATTTTTCTGACCCATTGTACGTGCTTGCACTGGTGAAGTATGAGTACGAAGAAGCAATTCTTCCGTGATATAAAAAGAGTCCTGCATATCTCGAGCCGGATGTCCTTTAGGTAAGTTCAATGCTTCAAAGTTATAATAATCGGTTTCCACTTCAGGACCTTCTTTTATTTCAAAGCCCATTCCGATAAATAGATCTTCAATCTCTTCCACAATACTTGTAAGCAAATGAGGACCGCCAACACGTACAGGTCGTCCTGGAAGAGTCACGTCAATGCTCTCTGCTTCTAATTGTTTTTCGAGTTCTTGATCTTCCAGCCGAGTCTGTTTCGTATCAATTGCAGCGGCAATACTTTCTCTTACTTCATTAGCCAGCTGACCGATTACAGGCCTCTCTTCTTTGGATAATTTCCCCATGCCGCGAAGCACCTCTGTAATAGGTCCTTTTTTTCCTAAGTATTCTACCCGAACATCTTTCAAACTTTGTACGTTTTCGGATTTGCTAACTTTTTCTAGAGCTTCCTGCTTCAACTCTTCTAAACGCTCTTTCATCGAATATATCCTCCTTTAGTGAAAAATAAAAAAGTCCCGTCCCCAAAAAAGGGACGAGACTTGTCATGGTCGTTTCGCGGTACCACCCTTGTTGACACCTGTAGTGCCCACCTCAGATTGAATAACGGAATGAATTCCGGACCACTTGGATAGTGATCAGCTCCAGAGTGAAATTTCAGTAGTTGTCACGATAGAAGCACTTCCAGTCTAAGGTGCTTCCTCCCTGAGATCGATTCCCAATTACATACTTGCCTCTTTCTACGCTTTTTTTATATAACTGCTTACTTATTATAGAGAATGAAAAAGCAGGATGCAACCCTATCCCTTCATATGGTACATCAATACGGCTGCGGCTATCGAAACATTTAATGATTCTGCTTCCCCGTAGATAGGGATATAAACAAGCTCATTCGCTAAATCCACAAGGTCCTGGGAAATTCCCTGTCCCTCATTCCCCACAATTAAAGCTGCCTTTTCCTGCGGCTGCAGTTTTTGAAAAGGAGTAGAATTTTGAAGAGTGGAGGCCCATATGGATGCACCGCTGCTTTTCAATTCTTCTATATAATCCTCTAAATCACCCTTGAAGTGAGGAATATGGAAAATGGAGCCCTGAGTTGCGCGAATAACTTTATCATTATAAGGATCCACCGTCCCTGTTCCCAGGACAATATGATCAAATCCAGCTGCATCTGCCGTCCGGATTAATGTTCCTAAGTTGCCTGGGTCCTGAACAGCATCCACTAACAATGTCAGGGTCGCTGGCGAATATTCCCATTCTTTCAGCCCTACTACTGCCGCAATCCCTTGAGGTGTTTCTGTTTCTGAAATGGCTGAAAACACCTGTCTGCTTACGGTTGTACATTTTGTCTGCTCAGGTACTGAAAAGCTTGCGTCTTCACTGATAATAAATTCAATAACAGGCCAGTCGCTTTTCATCGCTTCTTCAACTAAGTGATAACCTTCGATAAGAAAACGCTGTTCTCTGTTGCGATATTTTCTTTTATGTAGTTTTTTCCACTCTTTAACCTGTGCATTTTGAATGGATGTAATCATTGTCTTCCCTCATTTGTTCGTCTATTTCTAACTAATCATACATAGGTTTCACCTGTTGGGTCAAACTAAGGGGGAAACTTTCATAAGAATAATTCAATATAAAGGAGGATTCCGTTAAAATGAATCTTAACTTAAGACAAGCCATTCTTTCCAATGTAACTGGGCATAACTCAGAGCAGCTGGAGGCAACAATTGATGATGCGATGCAAAAAGGCGAAGAAAAGATGCTCCCTGGCTTAGGCGTTTTCTTTGAGATGCTTTGGAAAGAGTCAGATGATCAGGAGAAACAAGAAATATTAAATACATTAGAGCAGAGCTTAAAAGAACCTACTGCTTAAATTATTGGCTGTATGATCGAGTAGGAGGAGGTGACTAACCTCCGTCCTCTCACACCACCGTACGTACGGTTCCGTATACGGCGGTTTCATAAAATTCAACGTTAATTCAATGATTTTAACCCTTTACGTTGCCAATAAT
>NZ_JBAPTY010000141.1:0-2693 GCF_049282395.1 Halobacillus sp.
CTTATTGCGTCCACGGCTTCCAATAACCACGCAATCATAATTTTCCTGATTGGCATATTCGATCATCTCTTCAGCGGGATCTCCATGTAACATCAGAAACTTAGTGGATACACCGGCGGACTCCACATATTGAATGACATCCAGGAACTTTTCTTTCCGTTTCTTAGTGGCTGTATGAGAATCCCCATAGTTTAATACGTCCTGTTTAGATGTTTCACCATCCACCACATATACAAGGTCGATGTGCACCTCTTCCTTATGCGGGGAAACCATCTTTAATGTCTGATCGATTGCGCGACGGGAATGGTCAGAACCATCCGTTGCAAGTAAAATATTCTTAAACATACATCATGCTCCTATTCATAATTTAGTGACCGGAACCTTTGGATACTCCCCCAAGTCGAGCCAGTAATCTGGAGCTCTCCCCATTCAAGCCGATGAATTTAACCTGGATTCCGTTTTGTTCAAACTTCGATTCGATACTGTCGAGAGCTCCAATGGCTGAGTCATCCCATAAATGAGAGTCGTTGAGATCGATGACCACTTCTTCGACATGATCTTTGAAATCGATCGAATTAAGAAAGTCTGTAACGGACGCAAAAAATAACTGGCCTTGCACATAATAAATCCGTTTTTTTCCTTCGTTTGCGTACAGCGTTAATACATTTACCTTGGATATCTTAACCGCAAAGAAAATCATGCTGAGCACAACACCGGCAAGTACGCCGTAGGCTAAGTTGTGTGTGAAGACGACCGTTAATACCGTCACAATCATGACAGCCGCATCAGAACGAGGTACTCTATGAATATTCCGGACGGAGCTCCAGTCAAACGTACCAATGGAAACCATGATCATGACACCCGCGAGTGCGGCCATTGGGATCTGGACGACGACTCCTCCTAAGACGATAATCATAAACATGAGCACGACGCCTGCCACCAGCGAAGATAATCGTCCACTCCCGCCGGACTTCACATTAATGACGGACTGACCAATCATCGCACAGCCGGCCATGCCGCCAAAGAATCCCGTGACGATGTTTGCGAACCCTTGACCGCGGCTTTCTTTGTTTTTATCACTTTCGGTATCGGTCATATCATCGACGATGGAAGACGTAAGAAGGGATTCGAGTAGTCCGACAATCGTTAACGCTAAAGCATAAGGGAAGATAATCATAAGGGTTTCAAAATTCAGCGGCATATCGGGCAAAGCGAACATAGGAAGCGTTTGGGTTAATTCTCCCATATCCCCAACCGTTCTAACGCCAATGTTCATCCATATCGCGATGGCGGATACGACCACAATGGCGACCAGTGTGGAAGGGATGGTTTTGGTAACCAGTGGAAATAGATAAATGATAGCTAAAGTTAACCCAACTAATGCATAAATCACCCAGGGTTCATTCTCAAAGTGCTGCAATTGGGAAGTGAAAATTAAAATCCCTAGAGCATTCACGAATCCTACCATAACGGAGCGTGGAATAAATCGCATGAATCTAGCTAACTTAAAGACTCCGAACAATACCTGTAGTATACCCGTCAGGATCGTTGTGGCGAGCAAATATTCAATTCCGTGCTGCGCAACTAAGGTAATCATGACTAAAGCCATAGCACCTGTCGCCCCCGAGATCATTCCCGGGCGTCCTCCCATAAAAGCAATCACGACGGAAATACAAAAGGATGCGTACAACCCGACCATTGGATCTACACCTGCAATAATTGAGAAAGCAATGGCTTCTGGAATCAGGGCTAGTGCAACCACGACCCCTGACAATACATCACCCTTTACGTTTCCGAGCCAATTGTCTTTAATTGATAAAGTTGACATACATACCCTCTTTCTATTTTTTATTTAGACCGCTAAGTCTCACAGCAGCCAGATTAATAAGATGAATTAATTTAGTGATTTTAATTATGATTTAATACCGTTCTTTTATAACTGACTATAATAGACTATAATAAAGAAAAATGTTTTGCAATAGGTTTCCTTTAGTTAAGCGTTATCATTAACAAAGATTTAATAATGCATAGCAAAAGAGGGGCGGTTCCAATGTTTTCCCATATACTTATAGCTTCAGATGGATCGAATCATGCGGTGAGGGCTGCTGAACATGCGCTGCAGTTAGCCCAGCTATCAGAAGATTCAAAGATTACCATTTTATATGCCATCAGTGGCGCGACTTCTAAAAGTGATGTGCTAAGTGAGAATATGGCCAACCTGTCCACGGTAAGGAAAGGACGTCTATTTTCTACCGAAGGAGTATTTATAAAAGCAGGAACGAACTATGATGTGAAAGTATTAAAAGGTGATCCTGGACCGGTCATTGTCCGCCATGTAAATGAAAACCATTATGATGTTGTTGTGATCGGCAGCAGGGGGCTGAATACGTTTCAGGAAATGGTGCTGGGAAGTGTGAGTCACAAAGTGGCGAAAAGGGTTGAATGTCCAGTGCTGATTATTAAGTAGGCGCCCCGTTAAAGTGTATGGTTTATTTTTCATAAGAGGCTTATTACACAATAGGGACGTATTGTGGAAGACTCAATTTCGAGATATTTTATGAGAGCAAAGGTCCTGCGGGGGATGATTCGCTTTCCGCGGGCATGTGCTGAGCCTCCTCGAGCTAACGCTCTCCGGGGTCTCACCGATCATGTTTATCCCGCAGGAGTCTTCATCATCCCCCTCCGGACCTTGC
>NZ_JBAPTY010000142.1:0-2189 GCF_049282395.1 Halobacillus sp.
CCATTATAGTCCGTTAGATAACTAGAATGGTTGAGAAAATTTGGGAGGACGACAAGGATTGCGAGTGATAAATCCTTGTATTTATTAATACTATAAAGGATGGATATTATCCTGCTTTCCGTGTTTAGATATCACCAATTTTAGTAGGGGTTTAGAATGGTGAGTTAGTATATTATTGGATGTTTCCATCATTACTTGAAGTTTTTTATAAAACAGGATCCAAGATAAATGGTATTATTGTCCCGACTGATAAGAAAATCGAAATATACTGGTTCATTTTATGGACAAAATTAAAAAAGTTGGTGTTTTCCTATGACCCGTTGTGATTGTTGCGATACAGAGTTTAGATGGAGTGAAATTTTAAAGAGGAACTTGTATTATGGATTCATTGCATGCCGAAAGTGCAGGTGTGAACATAAAATTGATTTTCCTTCCAGGTTAAAAGTAACGCTTGTAAGTGTTGTTCCGTTCCTGGTATTCGGATTGTTTTTAACCCCTTTCGCCAATGCTTTTTTTACCATCGTGACAGGTCTCTTTACATTTATAATCGGTATGCTCATAAGTCCTTTTGTAGCTAATTATAAGTTAGTTAAGGAAGGGCAATAAACTTATGAACGTGAGGAACTATCGTAATCACAGAGAAGTTTACCATAGAGGGTAAGCTTCTTTTTTTAATACGATGGGATAGTTGCTCTTGACAGAATATTTTGAAATAATTGACATGATATTTAAGTAATAGGAGGCAGAAGCGGGTGAAGAGAACCATATTTCTCACGCCCGTGAAGGTAAACAACCAAGAGTAATACATCAATCTTTCCCCATCTATGACGTTCATGAATAGAAATAGAGAGGAGAAGTTTACTTCATGAAAAATCAAGTTAGCAGCTGTTTTATTCACCTGGTGAACTTTGAGAGCACGAAAGAATGGTATCAGAATGTAATGGATTTCGAAGTTGAAGACGAAGGAGAAGGATACGTGCAATTTAAAATGAATGGCCCTTCGTTCATTCTGTTGCAGGATCAAGTGAAACAGATCACTCCATTACCCTATTCGCCTTTCCTTTTTGAGACGGATGATATCGAGTTAACGCAAAAGAAGTTAATAGAAAAGAATGTAAAAGTTGAAGAGATTGAGAACTTTGGTGGTCAAATGTTTGGGTGTCATTTTTATGATCCGGAAGGCAATAAACTGCTAGCGTGTACGACCGGATAACTTTACTTACAGGTTAGAGGATAAGGAACAGGGGGGGAACGAATGGCTGATTGTCCAATTAATCACCATGTAAAGGCTGTATTTATTCCGGTTGAAGATATTGAAAAAGCTAAAGAGTGGTATGAGGATGTGTTAGGGATTGAAGGAGGAGAGATTCAATTCGGTCATTTATTTGTAGCGGACATGAATGGAACAGATTTAGTGTTTGATGAGATGCCGATGTGGCGAGGGGAAAATGGTGAATTACCTACATTGAGCGTGCCGGCTATTCAATTCAGCTCGAATGATATTCATGCCTCTTACCGATTATTGAAAGAACAGAATGTTGAGCTTGTGTCGGAGGTCATGCATGATCACTTTTTTGTCTTCAAGGACCCGGATGGGAATATGCTGATGGTTTGTCAGTGTTAAAAGGATGTTGGCCACTCACTAACATCCTTTTATTAGCGCAATCGAAAATATCGATCGATATCATCATAGATATCTGTTTTACTGATGTATTAAACACACGTCAGACTTATATAAATGTTTAGTGGTTTAAACCATGTATGTTGAACTTATTTCGTGAAGCATTTGCGTCGGTAAACTATAATGAATAAAACTTTATGGATGAGGTGACTGGATTGAATATTGTCGTACTTTATGGAGGAACGCGTGATGGAGGAAACACAGAATTATTAACAGAAACCGTTATAGGAGATTTATCGGTAGACAAAATATTTTTAAAAGATTATCAGATGAACCATATTGTCGATCAAAGACATGAGGAAAAAGGGTTTGATCAAGTAGAGGATGATTATGATCAAATTGTTTCGAAGGTAATGGATGCTGATGTGCTGATTTTTGCTACACCCATTTACTGGTACGGCATGTCCAGTCTGATGAAAACCTTTGTTGACCGATGGTCCCAGACCGCAAGAGACAATAATTTCCCGAATTTTTAAGCGTCCATGATGAATAAACCAGTGTACTTAAT
>NZ_JBAPTY010000143.1:0-2001 GCF_049282395.1 Halobacillus sp.
GGTTCAATCTTCTGTTCCGCACCATTCGATCAGGGTTAATGCCATAATTTCTGCTGCTTCAAATACTTTATCCATTTCAATATACTCATTCGGGTAATGAGCCATTTCTGTTACTCCTGGACCAAAGACTAAAGAAGGTGTTTCTCCTGCTTCCGTTAACAGTCCGCCATCCGTCCCCCATGGGGATGCCTCAATGACAGGATCAGCGCCCACTACATTCTGATACCCAGCCACGAGGGCGTTCATGAAAGGGTGCTCTTGATCCATAGCTCCTGGAAGCCAGCGTGCGCCAAACCACTCCAATGTGGTCGGATGTTCTTCAAACCAGGGATCTTTATCTTTCAATTGCTTCAGCCAGTTCTCCATTTCTGCTTTAGCATTTTCGCTCGTTTCTTCTGGAGAGATCCCCATACGTCCTTCTATTTTCACGAGATCTGGTACAGAAGATGGCCAGTCCCCACCTTCAATTTTCCCTACATTGATCGGAATGGGGATTGGGATGTTTTGGTACAGTGGATCGTTGATCTGATCATTTCGCTGTTTTTCTAACTGACGAATATGATCTATAACCAACATACTTTTTTCAATTGCGCTAACCCCTTGATAGCGCGTCCCTCCATGAGCCGATCGCCCTTTTACATCAATACGGAACCACATAGAGCCTTGCTGCTTAGGAAAAATCTTCATGTTGGTTGGCTCAGGGATTAGAGCCGCCTCGGCTTTATATCCTTTCATCACGGCTGCAAGGGTTCCTGTCCCTCCGCTCTCTTCCTCGATAACGCTTTGAAAAATAACGTCTCCCTTAAGCCTGATGCCAAGATTCTTTAATACCTTCAAAGCAAGGAGCATGGAGACATTGCCGCCTTTCATATCCGTAACCCCGCGGCCATACATCCGTCCGTCGATCACCTTTCCGCTATAAGGATCATGCTCCCACTGGGTACGATCCCCGGCAGGAACAACATCGATATGGCCATTAAAAATAATGGAGCGCCCCTCGCCTGTTCCCTGTTGGACCCCTACAACGTTAGGGCTTCCCCTAAAGTTTTCTCGTGAAGAAGCAAAATAAGGATGCTTCCTAATCTCTTCTTCATCCGGATCCCAACGATCTATGGTCATTTCCAGTTCCTTTAACGTCTCGATCACGACAGCTTGTGCTTCGGCTTCATTCCCTTGGGTGCTGTCCGCTTGAACCAGACGCTGAAGAAGTTTCGTGCCTTCTTCTCTATAACCCTGAAGCCATTCGTGAATATTATCCTTGTTGAATTCCACTATCCATTCTCCTTTCTCGTCACGATAATGTAGTTACTTGATCAGACAGCATTAAATCAGCAGCCGTATTCTTCATTACATCGTCAGCTGTATAAGGAGCCATCACTTCTTTTAACAAAAGTCCTTCCTCCGTGACCTCTATGACAGCCCGGTCGGTGATGATGATATCCACACAAGCTTTAGCTGTTAAAGGGAGCTGGCACTCGGGTACTATTTTGGGTTCTCCATGCTTGTTTATATGACTCATCAGTACAATGACCTTCTTAGCCTTTTGTGCAAGCTCCATGGCTCCGCCTATACCCGGCACCCGTTTTCCCGGCACAATCCAGTTTGCCAGATCCCCCTTTTCGCTGACTTCCAGGCCTCCTAAAATAGTAATATCCAGATTTCCTGATCGAATAATGCCAAAGGCAGTCGCGCTGTCAAAATAAGAAGCACCCGGGACGATACTTACCGGAAAACCAGCTGCATTGCAGAGCATTGGATTTTCCTCACCCTCTTCGGGAGATTCTCCCATGCCAAGTACTCCGTTCTCCGCTTGGAACATAACCTGCATATCTGCCGGAATATGATTGGAAACGAGGGAAGGGATACCGATTCCTAAGTTAACGATCATGCCGGGGTCTATTTCCTTAGCCGCCCGCCTGGCCATCCGGTTGCGCAGATCTACTCCCATGCCCATGTCCAGTTCACCCCTTTACTTTGAATAATCATATCAACGAAAATCCC
>NZ_JBAPTY010000144.1:0-3662 GCF_049282395.1 Halobacillus sp.
CCCGCCATTCTTGCAATTTCGAATCCTTTGAGGTGTTGGTTCGAAGGGTAGTTTCCATGGTTAAATGAGGGGTCATCCTTAATGGCACGTGCTCCGATGTGATTAAAAGCAATTCCATAGTCACTTAGATAAGGAGTCGCAGCCAGAATAAAGAGCTGTTTCATAAAAGTCGGATAGAGCAGTCCCCATTCATAGGCTTGCATGCCCCCAAGAGATCCACCAGCGACAGCATGGAGGCGATTGATCCCAAGCTCACGTAAAGCCTTCCGCTGTGAATGGACGATGTCACGAACGGTAACCGGCGGAAAGCTTAATCGGTATGGTTCACCGGTTTCCGGGTCTAAACTGGCTGGACCAGTAGACCCGTGGCATCCACCTAATACATTAAATGTTATAACCTGAAACTTAGAGGTATCAATGGGTAGTCCTCTGCCAATCAATCCGGCCCACCAGCCAGGCTGTTCCTCAGAACCAACCGCATACTGGTTTCCTGTTAACGCATGGCAGATTAAAATAGTTGGAGCACCAGGTGGTCCGAATCGTTCATAGGCCAGTTCCACATTTGGCAATTGATCGCCAGATTCAAATGTAAAAGAACCAATTGAGATTGTTTTATTCTGAGACTGATAGCTGGTGGGGTTTTTTACAGACATGTCCATGCCTCCTTTCCAGTTTAGACAGAGAGTGGTGTTTCCTTGTAAGACTGCCCGGAACGTAACGCTATAATAGACTCATAAAGACTGATTCCTTTAACCAGATTATCCTGATCTTCTGATACTGATTCTCTTGACCATAACAAGCCTGGGTTAATCTCTTGAGCTGAATGGATCAAATCTTGATCGAGCTCTTTTGTATAAAGAACATCAACCACAGGGAGGGAGGAAGCTTTAAGGTCTTCAATGTTTTCCGTTTCTACAACCTGAAAACCTAAACGTGAAAGCTTCTTCGCTTCGCTTGAGAGTTCATCGTTTGCAGCCCCCGTAATAGCAATAACTCTCTGACGCAGTTCATTATTCGAACGGTCCAACGATGACGTCAGTGTCTCCTCTACAAGGGTCTTAGCGTTATGATAAGGTTTTGAAAAACCGGTGGCTTCTTTAAGGCCTGCATCCAGCTCAGCTATTAGATCTTCTATTGATTCAAGCCCCACAGACAAGCGCACTAATTCTTCCGTTACCCCGGATTTTTCGAGATTCTCATCACTTAACTGCTGGTGTGTAGTAGAGGCAGGGTGAATAATTAGCGATTTTGCATCCCCAACATTGGCTACGTGAGACCAGAGATTCGCTTGATCAATCAGTTTTTTTCCTGCCTCACGTCCACCTTTGATGCCGAATACGACGATTGACCCGTATCCATAACTGAAGTATTTCTTAGTAAGCGGATGTGTTGGGTGATCGGATAGTCCAGGAAAATTAACCCATTCAACGCCTTCATGAGACTGCAGGTATTCAGCAACTTCGAGAGCCTGATCAGAGTGTTTAGTGATTCTTAAATGAAGGGTCTCAAGACCTTGAAGCAGTAAGAATGCGTTGTGAGGACTTAAGCAGGCGCCCGTGTCACGGAGCAGCTGCACTCTCAACTTAACAGCGTAGCCGGCCGGGCCTACATCTAGACCAAAGCGGACGCCGTGATAACTTTCATCAGGTTCCGTGAATCCCGGGAATTTTTCATGATTCCAGTTGAAGCGCCCACTGTCTACAACGAGCCCGCCGATTGTCGTTCCATGACCGCCAATCCACTTTGTAGCCGAGTGAATGACAATATCCGCTCCCCAGCTGATCGGTTTGCAAATGTAAGGAGTAGCAAACGTGTTATCGATAATAAGAGGAATATGATGTTCATGAGCTACATCAGCAACCGCTTCAATATCCAGCACATTTAAGCTCGGGTTACCGATCGTTTCAGCAAAAATAGCTTTCGTTTTAGGGGTAACCGCTTTTTGGAAATCTTCTGGGCTGGTTCCTTCAATAAAATGCACAGTAATTCCATATTTAGGAAGTGTGTGTACGAACAAGTTATAAGTCCCCCCATATAAATGGGAAGAGGCTACAATTTCATCTCCAGCGCTGGCAATATTCAAAATGGCCATCGTTATGGCAGACATGCCTGAAGCGGTAGCTACAGCCGCAGCACCATCTTCAAGTAAAGCAATGCGCTGTTCTAATACATCGACGGTTGGGTTCATAATACGCGTGTAAATGTTGCCGGGCTCTGCCAATGAAAATAAGTTTTGAGCGTGATCGGTATCATTAAAAACGTAAGAAGTGGTCTGGTAAATCGGAACAGCACGTGAGCCGGTAGCAGGGTCCGGCTGCTGTCCTCCATGAAGCAATAAAGTTTCAGGTCCAAATTTGTGAAAAGGTAATGTCATTAATAGTCCTCCCTAAATTTATCATTCATTAATTCTAAAATTAAAAAGCCCCCTTCTTAAGTAAGAAGAGGGCGTAGCAATCAGTTCCTCCACTTATCTTCCAGATCCATAGATCTGTAGGAATTAGCACCTTTTCAAGTATCTACTTGAAGGTTGCCGGGCGTCACAGGGCCTAGTCCCTCTGCCACTCTCGATAAGAGTTTTTTTAATATTCAACTATTCATTAACTTGTATGGAATTATAAAGTGTTTTATGCTTAATTGTCAAACTATTTGTGCAAAATCCAAATACGTTTGAAATGACAGTGGGGTGGGAATGGTTTAGCAAGTACAGCAAAAGGAGTGAATAGACATGAAGGAATACACAGTTGCACCTAATAAAGACGTAACAGGCTGGTTGATCAAAATAGAAGATGTTGCCCCTACGGATTTGTATGATGAGCGTGATACGGCAGTAACAAAAGCTGAAGAAATGGCTCAAGATAACAAACCAAGCAGACTCTATATTTTAGATCAGAACCACGAAGTTGAAGAAGAAAGAAGTTATTAATTAAGAAGACTCCCTAAAGAGGGGGTCTTTTTTTATGAGTGGCTCTTTTAAATTACAGTGTTACATTCTTAAAGATAAGCTCCCGATACTGGAAGACTCAGTTTCGAGACTTTTATGAGAGTTAGGTCCGGAGGGGGACGATTTCGCTTTCCGCGGGCATGTGCTGAGCTTCCTCGGGCTTAACAGCCCTGCGGGATCTCACCGATCATGTTCATCCCGCAGAAGTCTTCATCGTCCCCCTCCGGACCTTGCCGAAGCAGATGCTCGAAACCACTTAAGACATCGACGGGTTGGTGAGAAAATAGCAAGTGTTCATAAGACTATTTTCATGCTATAACGATGTGAAATAGCTTGTCATAAAAGCATTTAGGATCAATTAAGAAGGAGAGCATTCTCTCTTATAAAAGCGTCCGTTATTCTCACTCGGATGGGTTGGTGGGGGAATGGCGAGACTCCCATGGGAGAAGGAACTAGGTGAGATCCCGCAGGGAGTGAAACGAGCGAGGAAGCTCACCGTTCCCCCATAGGAAAGCGAGTTATTTCCCAACCAGCCCCCTACTCATATCGTAACGGACCAAAGATGTCTCAAAACTGAGTCTTCAACTAATCGGTCCGATTGTGCAATAACTCTTTTATTAGATTCAATCACAACCTTTAACTGAACCGTAATAAAAAGCCTGGAACTTCTGAGTATCAGAAGTTCCAGGCTTTTTAATGTGGTCTTATTAGGAGCGTTTAT
>NZ_JBAPTY010000145.1:0-5258 GCF_049282395.1 Halobacillus sp.
AAACCGGAGAAGAAAGTGAAGACGTCCATACACACCGTATTTAACGTTAACCTTGACGAGAAAGCCGAGACGATTGTAGAAGTAGAATCTGGAGAACGCACCTTTCCGATCGTCAGTCATTTCGAACAAGCTTATTATGTAGGAACGCCGATGATTGATTCCCCTTTTTCAAAGTTTCTTGGAGAGACGCTTCATGAAGTGTTCCAGTCGGATCATGCCTCTGCACATCAGGGCTATATACGACTTGAGGATGTCCATCCCCTTGTGGATCCCGATAACCTTCGGGGGATTGCTGAAGTGCTGAAGGAGAAGGATATTCCTTATATGATCGCGGTCATCCCTGTTTATATTAACCCTGCGAACGGTGAGCGTGTTCATTTATCAGATTATCCAAAAGTACTGGAAGCTTTAAAGTATATGCAGGCTAATGGTGGGGCTGTGGTTTTGCATGGCTACACCCATCAGTATAGGGACTCTGAAACAGGAGAAGGCTTCGAATTTTGGGATGTGGAGAACAATACACCGGTTTATAAAGATGCGGAAGACGACACACCTTTGAAGAAACGTGGCGATTTTAATAATCAGAAAGAATATGAAGGTTACAGGAAGGGATTAATAGAATTTGAGCAGTCTTATGTATCCGGTAAACTTAAGAGCGGAATTAATGAATTAACGAGCTTCGGCCTTCATCCGCTGGCCTTTGAAGCGCCCCATTATACGATGTCGCAGAATGGATATCAAACGACATCCGAGTACTTTTCCACTTACGTAGGGCAGTTACAGCTAAGTGATGATAACTGGGAGATTATGTCGAGTGCCCCTTATATTACGAAGCCATCCTTTTTACATGGGATGACCCTTCTCCCAGAGACGTTAGGTTACGTCGAGCCGGATGCTCCTGATGCTGTGGATGCCATTATGGATCGTGCTGAAGAGCAGATGATTGTAAGAGATGGAATGCTGTCGCTATTCTACCACCCGTATCTGGGAGTGGAGAAATTTAAAGAGTTACTTAGTCGACTTGAAACCCTCCCTGACGTACAGTGGATTGACATAAAAAAAGGGAATCATAGCGTTACTTCCGATAAAGTGAACATCCAGACAGCCGCCGGGAGAGTAGATGTTGATGGCAGCCAGTTTAGCTTAGTGACGGATTCGAAAATTTCGTTTAGTTATTTTATTCATCAGACGCTCGAGAAGATTTCATGGGGACTGGTCGGAACAGGATCCTTAGGCGTTCTCTTTTTCTTCAGCTCTACGATCATTTCCCGCAGACGTTTTTCAAAAATAGAACGGAGGGATCATGTTGGCTGATTTTCTATTGTACCTATCTTTGTTCTTAATTTGGTTCATGTTGTTTTACCATATGTTTTTAATGCAGGGAGGATATTTGCACGCCCAGTCGTACCGAAAAACGGCTGATAAGTATTTGAGTCAGATGAAGGAGTACCCTGCCGTCAGCATTCTCATTCCTGCGCATAATGAAGAAATGGTGATTGAGAATACTTTAAATAGCATGGTACGCCTGAATTACCCGAAGGATAAACTTGAAGTAATCGTGATTAACGATAATTCCAGCGATGATACGGGGAATATTGTAGAAGGATATGCGGATATGTATCCCTATATCAAAGTAATTCACACCAAACCTCCACTTGGAGGCAAGGGTAAGTCAGGAGCCCTCAATACAGGTTTAAAACATTCTACAGGGGAGTTTATTGTGGTCTATGATGCAGATAACACACCTGAGCCTGATGCTGTCACGCAGCTTGCTTCCGGCCTTATGAATGATCAGAAAGCGGGCGCAGTTGTAGGGAAGTTCCGTGTGACCAATGGCAGCAAAAATCTGTTAACCCGGCTGATTAATATTGAAACGATCACCTTTCAGTGGCTGGCTCAGGCGGGAAGATGGTTCTGGTTCAAACTATCAACGATTCCCGGGACGAATTTTGCTATCCGCCGCTCTATCCTTGAGAAGCTTGGAGGATGGGATGAAAAAGCTCTTTCGGAAGACACAGAGTTAAGTTTCAGAGTTTACAATCTGGGATATCACATCCGATTTTTCCCTTCAGCCGTTACGTGGGAGCAGGAACCTGAAATGATTAAGGTCTGGTGGAAGCAGCGGACACGCTGGGCCAGAGGCAATGAATATGTTATTTTTAAGTACCTTCTTAACTTTAAGAATATGGACAATAAAAAAGTAGGTCTCGATCTCATCTACTTTCTGTTTACTTACCTTTTGTTCTTTGGGGGAGTGATGATCTCTCATAGCATATTTATTTTAAATATATTTTTTGACTTGAACCTCTCCATGGGGGCCGTATCTTATGTTCTGCTGGTTCTTGGTTTCTTATTATTTGTGACGGAGGTTGCCTTAGCGCTTAGTTTTGAAAAAGATCAATTAACCTTGAAGAACGCGGGGATCATTCTATTTATGTACTTCACTTATTCCCAGTTGTGGTTGCTCCTTGTGGTTTATGCTACTTATTTAGAAGCCAAACGAGTATTATTAAAACAGGAAGTTACCTGGTATAAGACTCAGCGCTTTAAAGAAAAAGAAACAAGCGAGAACCGATCTGCATAGTCTAATATCGGAAAAAGGTGAGGTAGGAGAGTGAAAAAAACCATCATGATATCCCTGTTGATTATTGTCGTTATCAATATCGCCTTTTTCACGAGATTATGGGGGGCAGAAGCCGTTTCTAAAGATACCGAAAGCTTTATTAAAAACTTTATGACGAATGAAAATGGGACGCTGGCTACTTATATAAAGAACACCGAACATCTTGATTCTGATGAAGTGAGAGGAAGAGAAGCTTTATCAGAATCACTGGGGTTATGGATGTTGTACTCAGTTGAAAAGGGAGACCACTCTATATTTAAAGAAGCTTATCGTATATTAGAATCCTATTTTCTAACCGATGATGGATTTATATTTTGGAAACTTGCTGAAAATGGGGAAGCAGAAGTGGATACAGACGCTCTGGTGGATAACCTTCGAATTACGGAAGCATTATTCAAGGCTGAAGAGCAGTGGAATGAAAAAAAGTATGGGGAAACAGCGATCCGAATAGGGGAATATATGAAGGACTATTTTGGAACAGAAAATATATGGACGGACTTTTATGACCGCCGGCACCGTCAGACATCCGATGTGCTAACGTACTCCTATATCGATGTAGAAGCCTTAACGCTGCTTAAAGATCATCAGCTGATTCCTCTCAGTACCTTTCAGCAGATGAAGTCCCTTCTTACAGAAGCTGAACTGAAGAAAGGATTCTATCCTAAGTCCATCGATGCTGATTCAAGTAAGGTATCTTACAACAATGAAGTCAATATGATTGATCAAATACTGGTGGCTCTAAATCAGGCAAAACTGGAAAACTCTTCTTCTGAATTTACAAATTTCGTCACCGAAGAAATGAACGCAAAAGGAAAACTGTATGGGCGTTACTCTCTTCAAACAAAAGAACCTATCGTAGAATACGAATCTCCAGCTCTGTATGGTTTTCTTATTCTATATGCTATGGAATTAGATGATAAGAAATTAGCTCTACAGGCGTACAATAGAATGATCGATTTTAGAGAAACTAGGTTCAAATTTAAAGGTGGATATGCGGTGAGTAATGGTGATACCCACATATTTGATAATCTTGTCCCTTTATTAGCTGAAGAAACGTTAAAGAAAGCAGGATGGCTGCCCTAACAGCCTCCTGCTTTCTTTAATTCTTGTCTAACTAATTTATTATTTATCTGTATATTCAGATACTTACAAAAAATGATATAATAATGGAAAGCTTTACCTATCATCATGAGTTAGCATTCTTCAATTTGCTCTTGCATGACTCAAAATAGGGGAGGAAGTTAAATGAGTGAAATGAAGTTAATTCCATACCGTACCGAACAGATCCTGCAGGAAGCGGAAGAGGTCCCAATTGGCGTAAAGATGATTGAGGCACAAAGTTTGTGGGACAGAACCAGCCAGGGAAAAGGGAGTGTCGTTGCTGTCATCGACACAGGCTGTCAAATGGACCATCCAGATCTTAAGAACCGTATCCTTGGAGGCTATAACTTTACAGATGACTATGAAGGTGATGAAAAGAACTATGACGATAATAATGGCCACGGTACTCATGTAGCAGGAACGATTGCAGCCATAGATAACGAACAGGGTGTAATAGGTGTGGCTCCGCAGGCGGATTTATTAATTCTTAAAGTACTCTCTGGAGAGGGGAGCGGGCAGTACGATTGGATAATAAGTGCAATTGAATACGCTATTAACTGGAAAGGTTCTCAGGGAGAACGTGTAAGAGTTATTTCTATGTCACTTGGAGGCCCTGAGGATGCGGATGAAATGCATAAGGTTGTCCAAAAAGCGGTTAATCAGGGTATTTCTGTCGTATGTGCTGCAGGAAATGAAGGAGACGGACGTGAGAATACTTATGAATACGCCTATCCTGGCTGCTATAATGAAGTTATCCAAGTTGGAGCGATTGACGCTCAAAGGGAAATCACTGACTTTACTAACACCAACGATGAAATTGATCTGGTAGCCCCTGGGGTTGACGTTCTCTCTACCTATATTAAAGGAAAATATGCTCGCTTATCGGGTACCTCCATGGCTACACCCCATGTCGCTGGTGGTTTAGCCCTCATTATTCCTCTTGTAGAAGCTCAATTCCAAAGATCTATGTCTGAACCTGAAATATTCTCGCAATTAATTAAACGCACTCTCCCTCTCGGTTACTCTAAATCAGCCGAAGGTAATGGGTTATTAATGCTCTCTCTTACAGATAAATTAGAAGAACTCTTCTCTACCTACACTACGGCTATGAAATAAAGCAACTTCTTTATCTGTTTTATACTAATACCTGTCTGGAATCATTCTTCCGGACAGGTATTTTTTTGAGTTTTACAGCGCTCTCCCAACTAGTCCGCACTTTTGTTTTCACCGAAAAAACCAAGTCCGTGTTTTTGTGTAATTATATGTCATATTCAGGCGTGTTTGCTTATGTACACAAAAATGTTTTCAAGTATACAATTTGTAATGAAAGTACACAATTTGCAATACAATTGTATACTAGAATGAATGCAAGATTACAAACACGTACACATACTGTCATATCAACATGTATGCATATTTGTAAACATGTACACAAATAAAGTAAACATGTGTGCGTGAAATGCAGGCAAGTATACGTGGTTGAATACTCCGAAAGGCACATTGACTATTCCGGCAGAGTCTAATAGATTAATAG
>NZ_JBAPTY010000146.1:0-2237 GCF_049282395.1 Halobacillus sp.
GCGATAGACCGTAAACTCATTTCCCTGTTCCATCGTATAAGATTGGATCGCAAGTGAAGAATACGTCGTTCCATCGTCCATTTCAAAAGATAAATACATGACGTATTCTTTGTTTTCCATAAGCGGCAAGGGATAAGGGTTCACAATTTCTACAATCCACTCATAAGCAAGCTTTTCAAAAAAGGCATGCATGAAGGTAGTGGGGGTTCCATCCAGCCAGATGCGAACAAGAGGATATAAAGACCGTGGCGAATTCAAAAATAACGCCTCCGTAATTATCATTTAACTATTCAATTGCCTAATTCGGTAAAACATAAACATAGGAATGCTTTAGAAAGAAGAATAAAAATTATAAAGATTAAGAGTGAAAAATCAATTATCAACCCCAGTTTTTGTTAAAAATTAAAAAACTTTGCAAAAAAATGACACCAAAATCTAATTTTCTCTCGATTATAAGTGTGAAATTAAAAATCGAAAGCGGGTGCCATCCATGATAAAGAATCATGATTTTGCAGAAGTAGTGGACGAATATAAACGATTAATCTATTACCATATTAGAAAACTGAATATTATCGACCGTAACGGTGATTTTTTCGCTGAGGGGCTTTATGCCTTGTGGCAGGCCCACGATACATATGATGAAAATGCGGGTACACTCAGTTCTTATATCAATTGGAAGATTCACAATGCACTGATCGATAAAATAAGAAAAGATAATCGGACGGTGGAAGCTGAAGAACGTTTCCAGGATCATGTCATCCATATGCAGCTCTATCAAGTGGAGGATGTAGTGGTGGATCCGTATCTATGGAAAAGTATTCGAGGGCTGCTTACCGATAATCAGTGGAAATGGATCTATTACTCGATTATCCATGATTTCTCTGTTGATCAAATTGCCGCCAGGGAGGGAGTGACCAGAGATGCGGTTAAGAACTGGGGACGGCATGCCAGGAAGAGGCTGGAAAACAGTTCAATATTCAATAGAAAAGCCCTGGAGAAATACTCCAGGGCCTAACGGAAGATTATTTTTCTATGGTTATATTGATTTTACTTAATCCTAATGCTTTCGCTGCTTTAATCATTTTAGCAGCTTCCTGCTCGGCATCCTGAATGTGTACGTCATTTCGAGAGATACTTAATGCTGTCCCGCCAGACATCATTGTCGGTGTCTCTTCGGTTTCTTCCGTAATAGGAAGGACGATGTTCTCCTTCTCTTCACTGTCCTGCTGATTATGCATGCGGTTTACTCGACCACGTATTTTGCGGCCGTGATAGACCACACTAGCATAAGGGCAGCCAGTCTCAGCGGAGATTTCGCGATAGTTTTTATCCGTTTCACCGATTAATCGCTTTACTTCACTCAGGTCGTAATCATATTGTTTGCTTCTCTTCGCCATGTAAAAATCCCCTTTTTTCTAATCTACAAATATATTGTATACAAAATTATCGATATTTAATAGTGTGAAATATTAATTAATGTTTTTAATAGTGGATGGTATAGTAAACTATTAGTATAGTAAGGTACAAAAGATAACAGGAAGTGTAATGATATGTTTAAAAATGCCATTTATCAACTATTGCCCATTATAATTATGATTATATTATTTATTTTTTCTTCTCAGCCATATGAAGAACAAAATATTAAACCAGCGATGAACCAATGGATTCCAATTGAATGGCTGCGGCCTGTGGCGGAGCTTATTCACATAACTTACCACGGGGAAGAAGTTAGTGTGGAAGCGCAAGGGATCGATGGTGTTATTGAATTTTTCATCCGGAAGTCCGCTCATTTCGGCATGTTCTTTTTACTTATGGTAACTTTATGGAACGCCATCCACCAAAGATGGCGTCTCCCGTTTGGCAAGGAACTTCTGTACGCGCTTATTATAACCATCGGCTATGCTGCGTTTGATGAATTTCACCAGTCCCTGACTCCGAACCGGACTCCATACATAGGTGATGTGATAATCGATACAGCCGGGGCACTGACAGGTATAGTCCTACTATCCATTTTCTATAAGAAAATTCGTTAAATCTCTGTGATAGTAAAGATAAGCTCCCGATACTGGAAGACTCAGTTTCGAAATATGGGTATATGAGGATGGTCCTGCGGGGGACGATTTCGCTTTCCGGCCCTGCACGACGCAGGGTCGTTCGACGTTGCCACAGGACGTGGCGATCTTAGTCGAACATCCCTTGTGCTGAGCTTCCTCGGGCTTAACAGCCTTCGGGATCTC
>NZ_JBAPTY010000147.1:0-7538 GCF_049282395.1 Halobacillus sp.
TTAAACGATGAGCAAGAAAAGTAATGCCAATAAAAGAAAGGCTCCTAAAACGGTGAACCCTCAAGGTTTGACGGAGGACATCGCCGATCAGCAGCCAGATTCCCAATTTGAACAAAAAGCTAAAAAAGTAATACTAAAAGATAAAAGCTGACGCTTGCCCGTCAGCTTTCTTTTAGAAACCTTGAAACTAATGAGATCGAAGGTTTTTTGTCATACATCTGATAAATGGTTTGAGAAATACGGATCGGATCTCCAAAAAAGAACCGCTCATAAAGCGTCTGTCTCGAACCGAACGAGCTCATAGTCAGATCCCATGCTAACCTGAATAACGCTACCTTGTCCTTGCCTTTCCAATCCCCAGCTCTCAAGTAATGGTTTAACTCTTCACCTACGATTGAATTGAACGTTTCTTCGTGAGGAATAGTCATTAATCCGCTTGCACCTATCAGTTGAATGATTTCAATTAATCGAGGATACAATTCCTGAGTTTGATTAATCGCCACATATAGAGGCTGAACAGAGGGTACCATTGTTCCACTATTGTCTGTTTCAGCCTGGTATTCTGAATAGTGTAGCAAAGCTTTTAAACTCTCCAAACCTTTTACAATTTCAACCACTTTGGCCTGAACATGCTGATATTCTCCTATATTGATGGTCTCCACAATTTGGTGAGCGATGCCTAATAGAAACTCTAATTTAACAATTTGTCTGGAAATAATCTGATGGAGCGTAAATGGAACAAATTTACCTTTTTTATAAAATTTATCAGCCGCGCGTATATTATCATGCAGGAATACTCTCTCCCACGGAACAAGTACATCATCGAATATTACAACCGTATCCATTTCATCAAATTTAGAGGAGAGAGGAGAATTATAAGAGGAATGGTCATGACAGAAGGATTCCCGGCAAATATACTTCAATCCTTTAGTATTGCTGGGAATTGAAAAACCATAAGCGTGAGCGCTATCTTGAACTCCAGGGGCAGAAAAAACAATGATTTGATCTGTTATGCCGCCCTGAGTGGCCAGCAGTTTTGCTCCTTTAATAATTATCCCCTCTTTGGTTCGCTTCACGATTCGGGCATTCGTTACATCTTCATCAAGAAAAGCCAGTTTCCCACGATTATTCTGAGGATTTACAAATGTATGCGTAAAGGTAAGATCTTGTTCACGCGCTTCCTCATAGATGGATAATAAACGATCAGGATAACAATTAGCTTCCCCTTTCAATAAATCTGCCGAAGCGGCAAAGGATGCAAGCACTGTATTCATATAGTCAGGACTCCGCCCTAATAAACCGCCGGAATGGCGTGCCCAGCATTGAATCATCTTTCTTCTTTTTTCAAGATCTTCTTTTGTTTTCGGAATTAAGTAAGAGGTACCAATCTTATTTCCACTGGTATCTGACGTGAAAGTCAATTCTTCTATATTTCCAGGATGCAACTGTAAATCATAAAGCTCGCCCTGAGTCTGGATTACTCCCTTAAATGCAGGATGACTTGATATTCTTCCCGCAATCCTTTCTCCGTCCAGCCAAACTTCCGCGTTTACCCGATCCACTCTTTCCTTGTACTCATCACCTGATATAGCAGGCATGTAATCACTCCCTTTGCTTACGTACATACAAAAACAGTCGATAACATACCTTATTACTTTGTTAAGATTATGTGAAAAATCTCCTACAAAAAGCCCACCTATAAGGTGGGCTTGAAGGTTAGGACTGAGATACTGTTTCCGTCGTAAATTGTTCGGATTCGGTAGAGCCTTTTAATGCAGTAGTGGAAGACGTACCTCCTGAAATAATTTGAGCTACTTCATCAAAATAGCCAGTTCCTACTTCCCGCTGGTGTCGGGTAGCTGAATATCCGTAAGCCTCACTGCTGAATTCCGCTTGCTGCAATTCAGAATAAGCTTCCATACCGCGGTCTTTATATTGTCTCGCTAATTCGAACATACCGTGATTTAGCGCGTGAAAACCTGCAAGAGTTACAAACTGAAATTTATAACCCATCTCACCAAGTGTCCGTTGAAAATTGGCAATCGTTTCGTCATCCAGTTTTTTCTTCCAATTAAAAGAAGGCGAACAATT
The DNA here is from genome assembly GCF_049282395.1 of Halobacillus sp. Taxonomy (NCBI): domain Bacteria; kingdom Bacillati; phylum Bacillota; class Bacilli; order Caryophanales; family Bacillaceae; genus Halobacillus; species Halobacillus sp. The sequence continues at coordinate 2,092 of NZ_JBAPTY010000147.1, forward strand.
GTAGGCAAGAAGTTTACCAGGATATTTCTCATGAATGGCTTCCGCAAATTTTCTAGCTTCTTCTATGTTTGGTTCCGAGGTTTCACACCATACTAAGTCTGCATAAGGGGCATAAGCTAACCCTCTTGAAATCGCCTGATCTATACCCGCTTTCGTTTTATAAAAACCTTCCGCTGTTCTTTCTCCTGTAAGAAATTCTGCATCACTTCCATCCACATCACTTGTGATAAGATCCGCTGCATTCGCATCTGTTCGCGCTATAATAATAGTTGGAACACCCATTACGTCCGCTGCAAACCTAGCAGAAATTAAATTTCGAACAGCGGTTTGAGTAGGCAGAAGAACTTTACCGCCAAGGTGGCCGCATTTCTTCTCTGAGGATAGCTGATCTTCGAAGTGGACGGCCGATGCTCCTGCTTCTATCATTCCTTTCATTAATTCAAAAACGTTCAGCTGTCCCCCAAAACCCGCTTCTGCATCCGCAACAATAGGGGCGAACCAGTCAATTTCGTGCTTTCCTTCCATATGATGAATCTGGTCTGCACGCTGTAATGCCTGATTAATTCTTTTAACTACCTGAGGCACGCTGTTTGCAGGATACAAGCTTTGATCAGGGTACATGTGTCCCGACAAATTAGCATCCGCTGCTACCTGCCATCCACTTAGGTAAATAGCCTTAAGTCCGGCTTTTACTTGCTGCATAGCCTGGTTACCGGTTAAAGCACCCAAGGCGTGAACATAGTCTTCTTCATGTAGAAGGTTCCACAATTTTTCGGCACCTTTTTCAGCGAGTGTATGTTGGATATCCATAGACCCTCTTAAACGGATAACGTCTTCTGGCTCATATGGACGTAACACGCCGCTCCAACGTTCTTCTTCCTGCCACTGATTTCTTAGTTTTTCTGCTCTTTCATTCATCATTCCGCTCATCCCCCTCAAGATAACTGCTCATAAGCTTTAATAGTTAAAAAGTCTTCAAACTCATCATTTCTAATTAAGGTGTCGAATAGTTTTTCAGCTTCTTTATATGGCCTCTTTTTGAAAAAATCCTCCCCTACTTCTTGTCGGATAGCCTCTATTTCTTCTTCTTTTAACTTATCGTAAAGTTCAAACGTAATTGTGCGTCCGTCATTCAATGTACCTTTTGGATGACGGATCCACTGCCACACTTGAGCCCTTGATATTTCAGCTGTTGCAGCGTCTTCCATCAAATGATGAATCGGCGCAGCTCCTTTTCCAGCGAGCCATGAAGCAATGTACTGAATCCCCACATTAATATTTGTTCGTAATCCCTCTTCTGTAATTTCCCCTTGAGGAACTTGCAGTAAGTCTGCTGCTGAAACTGTAATCTTCTCTTTCGTTTTACTGATTTGATTGGGTTCCGGCATTTCCTCATTGAATACTTCCATGGCCGCCTGAACCATTCCAGGATGAGCCACCCAGGTCCCATCATGTCCGTCCTGGACTTCTCGTTTCTTGTCAGCTATTACTTTTTGAAAAGCAGCTTCATTCTTGGTTGGATCATTTTTTACAGGTATTTGAGCTGCCATGCCGCCCATCGCAGGAGCACAACGATTATGACAGGTTTGAATGGTCAATAGAGAATAAGCTCGCATAAATGGAACGGTCATCGTTACTTCTGAACGGTCCGGAAGTATCATCGATGGATCATGACGGAATTTCTTTAAGAAACTGAAGATATAATCCCAGCGTCCGCAGTTAAGACCTGCAGAGTGTTCCTTTAATTCATACAATATTTCATCCATTTCATAAGCGGCTAGGATCGTTTCCAATAATACCGTTGCTTTGATGGTTCCTTGAGGAATGTTCATGTAGTTCTGAGCGTAAACAAAAATATCGTTCCATAATCTTGCTTCCTTATAATTCTCCAGTTTAGGCAAATAAAAGTATGGGCCTGAACCGTTCTTTATAAGCTGTTTAGCGTTATGGAAAAAATACAATCCGAAGTCAACCAGGCTTCCAGAAATCGCTTTATTTTGATAGGTTAAGTGCTTTTCCTCCAGGTGCCAGCCTCTCGGTCGTACCATAAGCACAGCAGTTTGTTCATCCAGTTGATACAACTTTCCTTTTTCATTTTGAAAAGTAATGGTTTTCTGAATCGCGTCCCGCAAATTAATCTGCCCGTGAATCGTATTCGACCACGTGGGCGAGTTGGCATCCTCAAAGTCTGCCATAAATACTTTTGCTCCAGAATTCAGACCATTAATGACCATCTTACGATCAACGGGACCGGTAATTTCTACCCTTCGATCTTTTAAATCTTTTGGCAGATCACTTATCTGCCAGTTCCCTTGGCGGATACATTCCGTTTCTTTAAGAAAACCTGGTCTTTCCCCGCGATCTAACTTTGATTGAATTTCTTCCCTTTTTTCTAATAATTGCTTTCGTCTCTCTTCGAAGTGTAGATGTAAAGATTCTAGAAAAGCCAGAGCTTCTTGGTTTAATATTTCTTCAAAACCTGGATCAAGGTGGCCTTCCACCTTGATTCCGGATAACTTTGTTTCCATTACGAACCCCCTCTTTTTGTTATATATAAGTTATATAATATATTATTTGTTATATAACAGAAATGACATAATTTTATTCAGCTTTCTTAGATAGACACCGATCGCATTCCATCATGTAAGTATAATGATGACCTTTCACCTCAGCACCACATTGCGGACATGGAACAGAAACCGTTTGATTTTTCTTATTCATTATTAAATTCCTCCTTTTTTTGTATAACAGTATCATTAACCTTTAACTGTTATGATACAGTTTACGATGTAATAGCTTGTTTTGCAACAGTTTTTTGAAAATTCTATACAAATAGGCAGATGATGTAAAATAGATCACCCTCAAAACCCAGGAAATAACGGGTTTCATTGGCTATATGGAGCTCTAAATTCTCAACAGCCTAAAAATGCCTGCCAAGAATGGCAGGCATTTTATTAAGCAAAAATTTCGTGTATTTTCTTTACTTCCTCTGAAGATAGCTCTACATCCAGTGTTTTTAAGTTGTTTGTTACTTGGTCTACTTTTTTAGCACCCGGGATCACAGCATCAAGCGAGTCCTGAGTTAAATACCAAGCTAGCACAAGGTTTGGAACCTCTACATTTTTAGAGTGTGCTATCTCTTTCAGCTGCTCGACTTTCTGCAAATTCTTTCTATATTCTTCGCCCTGGAACAACGGGTTTTTGGCACGAAAATCATCGAATGTTGTATCTTCGTTATATTTCCCTGTTAGCAGACCAGAAGCAAATGGGAAATAAGGTACAAATGAAATACCATTCTGGGCTGTGTAAGGAAGCATCTCCTTTTCTGCTTCTCGTTTAAACAGATTGTATTCTCCCTGAATTACGTCTACATATCCATCTTTATCCGCTTCTTTCAACTGATCGACTGAAAAGTTCGACACTCCTATGGAACGAATTTTACCTTGATCCTTCATATCTTTTAAAGCTCCCACAGCTTCATCTTTTGGTGTATGATCATCTGGAAAATGTATATAAAATAAATCAATGTAATCCGTCTGAAGACGATCCAGACTTCCTTCCACTGCCTCTTTTAGAAAAGAAGGCGAGTTGTTAATAACAACATCTTCTCCTTTAAATTCATGTGCACCTTTAGTGGCTAGTACGACCTCCTCACGGTTTCCCTGCTCTTTGATAACTTGACCCACTAACTCCTCAGAACGCTTTGGGCCATAAATAAAAGCTGTATCTAAGAAGTTCATATTATTCTCAAGCGCCGTACGCACCACATCTTTACCAGCTTCTTCATCAAGATTTGGATATATGTTATGACCGCCTACAGCGTTAGTACCCAATCCTATTGGGTTGACGGATAAACCTGATTTTCCAAGGTTCACCAATTTGTCCATTATTCTCATCTCCTTTATCAATTCTTCTATTCTCATACCACGTTATTATAAAATAGAAACACCACACTGGCTTTTAAGCACATCCACTGAAACTATTGAAAAAAGAGTGACTTCCACGCTTAATATCGATTATAGTTAAAACAGATTGAACACTTCACATAGGAGGGATCAAATGAAATATCAAATCACCCCATACTTTACCTTTAATGGTGACGCTGCAGAAGCTTTGGACTATTACACTCAGGTCTTTCAAGGAGAAGTTACTGCCAGACAAACCTTTGGAGATGCTGATTTTGAAACACCCGAAGGCATGGAAAACCGCATCATGCATGCACATTTTCAGAAGGACGGCTTTTCCTTTATGGTTTCAGATTCTTTTCGTGAAAACTCCGTAACTATAGGAAATAATATTTCCCTGGCGCTAGAACTTGAAAATAAGGATGAGATTCAGACTCTTTATGATCGCCTGAAAGAAAAAGGTACAGTACTTATGGAACTCCAAGACACATTTTGGAATGCTACTTTTGCAAAAGTAAAAGATCACTACGGAATCATTTGGGATTTAAACTACTCATATGAATGATTAAAAAGAGCAGCTCGAAAGTAGAGCCGCTCTTTTCTAGATCTCTAAATGTTTTGTACAATTAAACAATTTACAAGACCAATGACCTTGTTCTAATGTAACTTCTGTAATGGAAGTATTTTTCATATGTTCTTTTCGTAGTTTTACAGGATCAAGTTCTCTTACTAAATGACTGATTAAAGCACCATGACTAACCACTAAAATATTTTTCCCGGTATTTCTTTTCACTAGCTCATTAATGACAGACATTCCTCGTTCCTTAATTCTTTCTTTTTTCTCAATTCCCAGGTCGAGTTCCCGCCAGCCGCTTCCCCATTTTTCAATTCTTTCTTCCTCGGTGGTTCCTTCAATTAGACCGCCGTCAACCTCCTGCATGCGGATATCATAACTGACTTCCAAGCCCAGCCGATTGGAAATAATCTGTGCCGTTTGAGAAGCTCTCTTTAATGGACTTGAGTATAGCACTTCCCATTCTTCTGTATGTAACCGCACCGCAAGCTTTTCAGCATCACTTATTCCTTCTTGGTTTAAAGGTATGTCCGACTTTCCCTGAGCACGTTTTTCTTTATTCCAAGGTGTACTTCCATGACGGATCAATCCTATTTTAGTCATTTTATCTCACTACCTCCTTATAATTCGCTCTATTAAATCTCAAGGTTAATAGTTAAAGAAAAGCTCCCGTTTGTTTAAGACTCAGTTTCGAGATAAATGGGTCCGTGACGTTAAAAGGAGGAGGGCTGGTTGGGAAATAAGTCGCTTTCCTGCGGGAGAACTGGCAAGCCTCCTCAGTCGTTATCACTCCTTGTGGGGTCTTGCCTAGCTCCTTCTCCCGCGGGAGTCTCCTCATTTCCCCACCAGCCCTGCGATTTCTTGTGAACGGACCCCTGCTAATAGGAAAAACGGGAAACCTGAAATCGTCCTAAATGCTTCTATAGCGGCGTTTATCCCCCTGGACAGACTCGGAATTAACGTTGATC
>NZ_JBAPTY010000148.1:0-5410 GCF_049282395.1 Halobacillus sp.
AAATGGTGACGCACAAAGCTTATAATTTTCGCATTTATCCTAGTAAAGAACAAACAACGTTAATTGCTAAATCCATCGGATGTTCACGTTTTGTGTTTAATCATTTCCTCTCCAAGTGGAACAATGCTTACAAACGTTCTGGTAAAGGATTGTCTTATGCAAAATGCAATAAACAACTGACACAAATCAAACAAGATTTCCAATGGTTAAAAGAAGTTGATAGTACAGCTCTGCAAAATTCGCTGAGGGATCTTGCAGATTCTTTCGATCGCTTTTTTAAGAAACTTAACAATAGACCAAAATTCAAGTCTAAAAAGAATAGAAAGCAATCTTATACCGCTCAATACAACAAAGACAATATCAGAATCGACGGTAATAAAGTGAAGCTACCAAAGGTAGGCTGGGTGTTGTGTGCTAAGAGTCGTGAAGTAGAAGGGCGTATTTTAAGCGCAACTGTTAGGCGGAATCCTTCAGGTAAACATTTTGTTTCTATTCTTGTTGATACAAAAGTCGAGAGACTTCCTAAAACCAACTCCTCTGTAGGCATTGATCTCGGATTGAAAGACTTCGCTGTTCTCTCGAATGGCACCACCTATGAAAACCCACGATACCTACGTAAGACCGAAAAGAAACTAGCAAAAGCTCAACGTATCCTTTCCCGAAGGGTAAGGGGATCTTCGAATTGGCATAAGCAACGTATTAAAGTAGCTAGACTCCACGAAAAGATTGCAAACTCTCGCAAAGATCATCTGCATAAGATTTCTACCGAAATCATCAAAAACCACGATGTGGTCGGGGTAGAAAATCTCCAAATTTCCAATATGCTCAAGAACCGAAAACTATCCAAATCGATTAGTGATGCGAGCTGGTCGATGTTCACGTCTATGCTCAAATACAAAGCAAAGTGGTACGGAAAACAATTAATACCCGTATCAAAAATTTTTGCGAGTTCGCAACTGTGTTCCTATTGTGGATACCAAAACGATGAGGTGAAGAATCTCGCTGTTCGAACGTGGAACTGCCCAAATTGTGGAAGCCACCACGACCGCGATCTAAATGCGAGCTTCAATATATTGAAGGAGATTCAAAGGATCCTTCCAACCGTCGGTGCGACGGGGCTAGCCTAATCATTTGAACGAACCGTTAGGTTTGTGCTCTTAGGAATCCCCCAACTTCAAGGAGCGTCAGCGAGTAAGTGGGGGTAGTTCAATTTGAGACAAGGCAAATTATAAAATATCTCATGCTTTTTTTGTTAAAATAAACGAATGGGCTAAATAATAAACAAATGATCATATAAGGAGAGTTTAACGATGAACGAAGCGGCGCGGACACTTAAGGAGAAATTAACCGGGGTTTGGAAACTCGTTAATTATCAGGTGACAGATTCGAGGGGCGTATCCAATCACCCAATGGGTAAAGATGCCTCGGGAATCGCTATTTACCACGAAGATGGATATATGTCTGTTCAAATTATGAGTTCACGACGGCTTGCCTATGCAGCAGGCGGCATCCATACGGGTCCGACCAAGGCGGTCGCAGCAGCTGCCAAAGGGTATCTTGCCTACTCTGGGACATACGAAATAGATTCAGGGAAAAGCATGGTTGAGCACTATATGACGGTAAGTTTGAATCCGAACTGGGAAGGCGATAAGCAGCCGCGTTACGTTCAATTTGAAGGAGACCGATTGATTATTAACAGCCAGCCGGTTTTTATTCAGGGGCAGGAAAAGAATACACAATTAATCTGGGAAAGAGCAGACTCATCCTCAAAAAATGAAGGTTGATCATTCAGAAAAGCTCCTTTTTCTATAAGACTCAGTTTCGATATATTGTTTGATGAGGAAGTTCCTCCAGGGGACGATTTTCGCTCTCCGGCCCTGCACGACGCAGGGTCGTTCGACGTTCTTACATGACGTGACATTCTTAGTCGAACCTCTTCTGTGGTGAGTTTCCTCGGGCTTTAAAATTGCTGCAGAATCTCACCGATCATGTTCATCCCAAAGGAGTCTCCCCGTTTTCCCAACCCCTATACGTTAAGAAGAGGCTAGATATGATATACATTGTGTAGAGATTTCGAACGTGGAAAGCTTGATTAACAGCTATATTTTGCGATGATCCGTATGATCATAGCTTCCGTTTTCCTAAAATGATTTCGAGCCTTTTATTTCGCGGGGGTCGTGGGGGAAAGGGGAGACTCCCGTGGGAGAAGGAAGCAGGCGAGATCCCACAGGGCGCAAAGCCCGAGGAAGCTTGCCGGTTCCCCCACAGGAAAGCGAGTCTTTCCCCAACGACCCTAAGTATCCACAAACATCTCGAAAGCGAGTCTTCCACTGTCCGAGCCTATTGTGGAAGAATTCTTTTATAAATATCTTGAAGATAACCATAATGAAAGGCGCTATTCTATTTAGGAATAGGCGCCTTTCTTTTTTAATCAGGATTTAAACTGCCAGGCAGGGAGCGTTTGTTTTAGCGGTTTATCCTTCCGATAACCAAGGACGTATTCAGCCTGCATGATGGTGTGAATTTCCCTTGTACCCTCATAAATGACCGGAGCCTTAGAGTTACGTAAATAGCGTTCAACCGGATATTCATTGGAGTAACCATAAGCTCCATGAATTTGAACAGCATCATCCGCAGCCTGATTCGCAAAATTGCAGGCCTGCCATTTAGCAAGCGACGTTTCCCGCGTATTCCGAACACCTTGATTCTTCATCTCCCCGGCCCGATAGACGAGGAGGCGGCTCATTTGAAGACCAGCTTCCATATTCGCAATCATTTGCTGGACCAGCTGATGCCTTCCGATTTCCTTTCCGAACGTATGACGATCATGGCAGTAATCAACACTTGCCTCGAGACAAGCCATGATTTGACCGCAAGCCCCGGCCGCCACCGTAAAACGTCCATTATCCAATGCAGCCATAGCAATCTTAAACCCGTCGCCCTCAGCGCCGACTAAGTTTTCTTTAGGTACTCTGACTTGATCGAAAAATAATTCTCCTGTATTTCCGGCGCGTATGCCTAATTTTCCTTTGATACCTTTTGAAGAGAACCCTGTCATGGTTCGTTCCACGATAAAGGCTGAAATGCCGTGATGTTTTTTACTTTTGTCGGTATAGGCGAAAACGAGAAAATAATCGGCCGAATCACAAAGGGAGATCCACGTCTTCTGTCCGGTAAGCACATATGCGTCGCCATCCCGCCTCGCGGTTGTTTGGAGTGCGGCGACATCAGAGCCAGCCCCGGGTTCTGTAAGTCCAAACCCGCCTATTTTTTCACCCTTTGCCTGCGGAACTAAGTACCGCTGTTTTTGTTCATCAGTTCCCCATTGCAAGAGCGTCATACTGTTAAGACCAGTATGGACAGACACAGCGGTTCGGAAGGCCGTATCTCCACGCTCTAATTCTTCACATACGATAGCAAGGGAATTGTAGTCCATGCCGCTTCCACCATATTTTTCTGGAATACAGACGCCCATAAGACCTAGGTCAGCCAGCTTTTTTAACAAGTTTGGATCAAATTTTCCATTCGCATCCCACTCTCCGATATACGGCATGATTTCCTTATCCACAAATCCGCGCACTGTCCTGCGGAGCATGACCTGCTCTTCACTGAAATCAAAATCCATAAGATCTCTCCTTAAATAACACTCATTTTTCGCAGTTCTTCAATTTCCATCTTCTTATACCCCAGGGATTTAAGAATTTCTTCCGTATGTTCTCCGGGTTCAGGTGGGTGGCGCTTTAGTTTTACCTTGGATCGGGACAGTTTCAACGGACTTCCGATCATTTTTATGGGGCCTGCTTTCGGATGCTCGGCTTTTAGAAACATCTCTCTTTCTTTAAGCTGTGGGTCGAGAAATAAGTCATCCAGCGTATGGATAGGGCCGAATGGGATATTGGCTCCCTGACATTTTTCCTTCCAATAATCTGTAGGTTTCTCAAGGAATCCTTCTTGTAAGAGCGGAATTAACTCCTGTCGATGGGAGACTCGATCTGGATTCGTGCGAAAGCGAATATCTGCAGCCAGCTCGGGTTTTTGGATGATCTGACAGAGAGAAGCAAATTGAATGTCATTTCCAACTGCTATAACCATGTCACCATCTTTAGTTCGAAAAGTTTGGTAAGGGACAATGTTGGCATGGTGATTTCCGAGGCGCCCAGGAATTTCACCCGACATTAAATAATTGCTTCCTATATTAACTAGTGAGCTGACAGCCGCATCGTATAATGATAAATCAATTTGCTGGCCATACCCTGAATAAGACCGCTCGAGTAAAGCAGCCTGAATGCCGATACAGGCATACAACCCCGTTAAGATGTCCGTGATCGCAACACCCGTTTTCTGAGGACCGGATTCTTCGTTTCCTGTAATGCTCATCAGTCCGCTCATGGCTTGAATGATGAAATCGTACCCTGGAAGGTGTTTATATGGACCAGTTTCACCAAAACCAGTGATCGAACAGTATACAATTCCTTCATTAACTTTTTTTAGCTGATCATAACCCAACCCAAGGCGCTCCATGGTTCCAGTTTTAAAATTATGAAGGATAACATCACTTTCAGATACTAGCTGACGAATGATATTCGTTCCTTTCTCGGCCTTTAAATTGATGGTGAGACTCTTTTTATTACGATTAGCACATGCATAATAAGCACTGACTCCTTCTTGGAACGGCGGCCCCCACTTCCGGGTATCATCACTTCCTCCAGGAGCCTCCACTTTAATAACGTCTGCCCCTAAATCTCCAAGAATCATCGAACAATAAGGACCAGCAAGCACCCGGGTCAAATCAAGTACACGAATTCCTTCAAGAGCCCCAGCCAAATGAATCACTTCCTTTCTAACAAGTAAAAAGCCAGAAGAACCCATACGAAGTATGAATCCAACTGGCTTGGGAACGATGGTCTAGAACGTAATAGGGTCTGTCCTAAAAGGGTTACACTTCATCTTATTCCAAGGGTTCGGTGGATATGAATACTCCATTCATTTTTATTCAATGAATAAATGCCTATCATGAAATAATCTCTATCGTAATAGGATAGTGCAGTGGGACAATTCTGAGAAAAGCAGGACAGGTCTCAGAAACGGCCCATTCATAAACATCTTAGAAATCAAGATTACTCGATTTGTGACTTGGGGGTTTTACAATGGAATTTGGTTCAAGACAGGTGAAAAGTCTGCCTCCTTATTTATTTTCTATCTTTCATGAGAAAAAGAAGAAATTAAAACAGCAGGGGATAGACGTTATTGATTTAGGAATAGGAGCTCCGGATTTGCCTGCTCCGTCCTTTATTATCGATCGTTTAACTGTAGAAGCGGCCAATCCTGACAACCATAAATATGCCCCTTACGGCGGATGCGAGGAATTTAAGCAGGCAGTCGCTTCCTTTTACAAGAAGCATTATGATGT
>NZ_JBAPTY010000149.1:0-4993 GCF_049282395.1 Halobacillus sp.
CATTAAAGCAGCTCATCGGCCGCCCTATCTATTTGCTTAAACCGAACCACCATGAGTTGGGTGAACTATTTAATGTAAGCATTGATTCTATGGAAAAGGCTGCGCATTATGGGAAAAAGCTTGCAGACCAAGGTGTTCAACACGTGATTGTCTCCATGGGCGGTGATGGTGCTGTGTATATAGGCCCTGACCAGCAGCTCTACTCCAACGTACCTAAAGGCCAGCTGAAAAATTCAGTCGGCGCGGGGGACTCTGTAGTTTCCGGATTTGTTGCATCCATGGCACAAGGCAAATCGACAGACGAGGCTTTCCGTGTTGGTGTTGCTTCCGGGAGTGCTACCGCCTTTCAAGATGACTTATGTACCGCCGAAGATGTAGAGAAGCTTTTGGGTGAAGTTAAGATTTCTTCATTAAGTATAGGAGGGAAACCTAATGAAAATCACAGAATTATTGACTAAAGAAACAATTCTGTTAAACATGACCGCTTCTTCTAAACCTGAAGCGATCGATGAACTCATTGGAAAACTGGATAAAGCTGGTAAATTAAATGACCGTGATGAGTTTAAACAAGCTATTCAGGCTCGTGAGGATCAAAGTACTACGGGTATCGGAGAAGGAATCGCCATTCCCCATGCAAAAACCGGCTCTGTTAAAGACCCAGCTATAGCATTTGGTAGATCTCAAGAAGGGTTGGATTATGAATCGCTGGATGGCCAGCCGACCAATTTATTTTTCATGATTGCTGCTTCTGAAGGGGCTAACAATGCTCACCTGGAAACATTATCACGTCTATCTTCATTTTTGATGGATACCAATTTTCGTTCTAAGTTGGAGCAGGCGAAAACTGAAGACGAAGTGATAGAAGCAATTAACGCAAAAGAAGCTGAAGAAGATGGCGACGAGGAAGCTGAAGAAAGTACTTCCGCTGGCAAAATCTTAGCGGTTACCGCATGCCCGACAGGAATTGCACACACCTATATGGCAGCTGACAAATTGAAAGCAACGGCAAAGGAAATGGGTGTAAATATTAAAGTGCAGACCAATGGTTCCGGTGGCGTTAAAAACCGTCTGACCAAAGAAGATATCGCCGAAGCTGATGCCATCATCGTAGCTGCTGATACAAAAGTTGAAATGGAAAATTTCCACGGAAAACCCGTAATTGAAGTACCAGTAGCTAAAGCTATTCACGAGCCAAAAGAATTGATTAACAAAGCGGTTAACAAGGACGCTCCTATTTATCAGGGCGGTGGAAAAAACCAATCCGAAGATTCAGAGGAGAAAGGACAGCGTTCTGGAATTTATAAACATTTGATGAACGGTGTTTCCAACATGCTTCCATTTGTGGTCGGGGGCGGTATATTAATAGCCATTTCCTTCTTCTGGGGAATAGAATCCGAAAACGAATTTGCGCAAATGCTGAGCACCATTGGTGGCGGAAATGCATTCTTCCTTCTCGTCCCAGTGTTAGCAGGTTTCATTGCTTCCAGTATTGCAGATCGTCCAGGTTTTGCTCCTGGTATGGTCGGTGGTTTAATTGCGATTACGCAGACTTCGGCTGAAGGTGCAGGAAATGGATCTGGTTTCTTAGGTGGCTTAATCGCCGGTTTCTTAGCAGGTTATTTGACTTTACTCATTAAAAAATTGCTTGAAGGATTACCTGCTGTTTTAGATGGTCTGAAAACCGTACTCTTTTACCCAGTACTTGCTATTTTTGCAACAGGTATGATTATGTTGCTTATCAACCCGGCTTTAACAAGCGTTTATACTTGGCTGTTTGACCTTCTTGATAGTATGAGCGGAACGAACTTAGCGCTGCTCGGTCTCATTGTTGGAGGTATGATGGCTGTTGATATGGGCGGTCCAGTAAATAAAGCCGCTTACACGTTCGGCATTGCTGCTCTTGAAGCTAATAATTACACTTTCATTGCTGCAGCTATGGCCGGTGGAATGGTCCCGCCATTAGCAATGGGACTTGCGACTACTTTCTTCAAGAATAAATTCACAAAACAAGAACGCGAAACAGGGAAAGCGGCTTACCCGCTTGGTGCTTTCTTTATAACAGAGGGTGCTATTCCATTCGCAGCAGCAGACCCTGCCCGTGTCATTCCATCCATGGTTGCAGGAAGTGCTTTAGCTGGAATGCTGACCATGTTGTTCGGAATTGGTCTTCGCGCACCACACGGTGGTGTGATCGTAGCTCCTCTAGTTGAAGGTGGATTTACCCAAGTCCTTCTTTATTTAGTAGCCATTGCTGCTGGCTCTATTCTGGGAGCAATTGTGGTTGGATTCTTGAAAAAAGACATCCAAAAGGCTTAAAATGATAAAGTTAGGGTACTCAAAATATAATACATTTTTTAAGGAGGAACTTAAAATGGTAGAGAAAACATTTAAAATTACATCCTCAGACGGTGTACACGCACGACCTGCCACAGTACTTGTGCAAAATGCCGGCAAGTATGAATCAGAAATCAATCTTCATTACAAAGAAAAGGCTGTTAATTTAAAATCCATTATGGGTATTATGAGCCTTGGCATTCCAGCAGGCGCTGAAGTCAAAATTACTGCAGAAGGCAGTGACGAACAAGAAGCAGTAGATCATATGGCATCTACAATGAAGAATGAAGGGCTGGGGGAATAACCCATGACTAACCTTCAAGGAATTGCAGCTTCCAGCGGTATCGCTATTGCGAAAGTGTACCGTCTGGAAGCTCCAGACCTTTCTTACAGTAAAAAAGATATAGAGCAACCGGAACAAGAGATCAAACGCCTGCATGATGCTCTAGATGTTTCAAAGTCGGAACTTGAAAAAATTAAAGAACATACTAAAAATACCTTGGGCGATGAGCACGCTGAGATTTTCTCAGCTCATTTGCTTGTACTTTCAGACCCCGAGTTGATTAAACCAATCGAAGATAAAATAAAAGCAGAGAATGTGAACGCTGAAGCTGGTTTAGATGAAACGGCCAACATGTTCATAGACATGTTTAAGAACATGGACAATGAATATATGCGGGAACGCGCTGCTGACATCCATGATGTTACTAAACGTGTTATGGCGCATCTCTTGAATGTAACGTTCCCTGACCCTGCTTTGATTAATGAAGAAGTTGTTATTGTGGCTGACGATCTTACACCTTCTGATACTGCACAGTTGAACAAACAGTATGTTAAAGGGTTTACCACGGATATCGGCGGACGTACTTCTCATTCGGCTATCATGGCTCGTTCTCTGGAGATTCCTGCAGTAGTCGGTACGAAAGATGTTACCTCTAAAGCACCTAAGGATTCGCTGATTATTGTTGATGGAATTAATGGCGATGTAATTATCGATCCTACCGAAGAACAAATAAATGACTATAAGCAGAAACAAGAAGACTTTGAACAGAAAAAGAAAGAATGGGCTAAGCTGAAAGACGAGCCTACAGTGACTTCTGAGGGAGACCATGTAGAGCTTGCTGCTAATATTGGTACCCCTCAGGATGTTGAAGGTGTATTGAATAATGGTGGCGAAGGCGTAGGTCTTTACCGTACCGAATTCCTTTATATGGGTAAAAGTCAGCTTCCAACAGAGGAAGAACAATTTGATTCCTACTCTACCGTATTGAAACAAATGGGAGATAAGCCGGTAGTTGTGAGAACACTGGACATCGGCGGAGATAAAGAACTCGATTATCTGGATCTTCCTGATGAAATGAACCCGTTCCTTGGTTATCGCGCTATTCGTTTGTGCCTGGAACGTGACGACATCTTCCGTGTTCAGCTGCGCGCTCTTTTACGTGCCAGTGTCCATGGAAATTTAAAAATCATGTTCCCTATGATCGCGACGCTTGAAGAATTCCGTCAGGCAAAAGCCATCCTTGATGAAGAGAAAGAAAAATTAATGAACGAGGGCAAAGAGGTCTCTGAAACCATTGAAGTTGGTATGATGGTTGAAATCCCTGCCACAGCGGTAATCGCCCGTCAATTTGCAAAAGAAGTTGATTTCTTCAGTATTGGGACAAATGACCTTATCCAATACACGATGGCTGCTGACCGAATGAATGAACGAGTATCCTACTTGTACCAGCCTTACAACCCTGCCATTCTTAATTTGATTAATAATGTAATTGAAGCTGCTCATGCAGAAGGTAAATGGGCCGGAATGTGCGGAGAAATGGCTGGAGACGAAATTGCCATTCCAATTCTTTTGAGTCTTGGACTTGATGAATTCAGCATGAGTGCTACTTCCATTCTTCCAGCTCGCACGCAAATCAGAACCCTGTCTAGAGAAGACTGGATTTCTTACAAAGACGAATTACTTTCAAAAGGGACATCAGATGAAGTGGTTGATTTTGTTAAAGAAAAAACACAATTAAGGTAGTATTTACAATTGAAATGTGGCAAACTAAATGTGTGAAACGGAGAAACGCCCCTTTTTACGTTATTTAGAAAGAAGTGTTTACGATGACGTTTACGATTATTATGATCGTTTGTGTAGCTATTGTTCTTGGGATTGCAGCTATGTTTGGAACGGCAGTCTCCAAGGGATATGATTACGAACACACCATAGATCCTCTTCCGGAGGAGCCACATCACAATCATCACAAGGATGAAGAAGATAAAAAAGCTGACGCCAATCAATAAGCGTCAGCTTTTTTGTACCTTCCGTACTAGCTCCATATCAAAATTGCAGTAAAGCTCCCATTACTTGAAGACTCAGTTTCGAGATAACTCGGGTCCGTTGCCAAGAAAGGATGAGGGGCGGCTACAGAAACAACTCGCTTTCCTGCGGGGGAACTGGCAAGCCTCCTCATTCGTTAACACTCCTTGTGGGGTCTCGCCTCGCTCCTTCTCCCGCGGGAGTCTCGTCGTTCCCTCCGCCACCCCGGCCATTTCATGTGAACGGACCCTGCCAGTAGAAAAAAGTGGGAACCTTAAATCGGCTTAAATGCTTCTATAGCGGCGTTTATACCCTGAAGAGACTCGGTACTCAGCGTTGATCATATAGGTTATT
>NZ_JBAPTY010000150.1:0-5060 GCF_049282395.1 Halobacillus sp.
AAATCGTCCCCCGCAGGACCATCCACGTCAACCAATATCTCGAAACTGAGTCTTCAACAGACGGGAGCTTATCTTTAATAGTTAACTGATCGTTTTAACAGTGTCTCCAGTAGGACACTGTTTTTTATTGGTCATTTCCGCGATGGATTTACTTCCTTATTTCAGATCGGTTTAGTTAAGAAATTGAAGGGTAAAAGAAAAGGAAGAATTAAATTTAGGTCATTACAAAATGAGAAGATATCCATTCAATATACCAATAGAGGAAGTGAGCAGAAAATGAGTCAACAAACTTGGTCTGTAGATCAAATCCCTTCATTAAAAGACAAAGTAGCCATTGTAACAGGTGGGAACGGAGGTCTTGGGTTTGAAGCGGTAAAAGTGTTCGCTGAAAAAGGAGCAACTGTTATCCTTGCTTCAAGATCTTTAGAACGCGGAGAAGAGGCATATGAGGCGATCAGGAAGGAAAACCCGAATGCCATTATTGATGTGATGCCATTAGATCTTCAGGATTTGGATTCTGTGAAAGAATTCGCACGTATATTTAAAGCCAAATACTTTCGGCTGGATATCCTGCTGAATAACGCAGGAGTAATGACGACCCCTTACGGTAAAACGAAAGACGGTTTTGAGCAACAGCTCGGCATTAATCATCTGGGCCATTTTGCTTTGACTGCGCTTCTCTTCGAACGCTTAAAAGAAACAAAGGACTCCAGAGTAGTGAATATCAGCAGTAATGCTCACAAATCAGGAACGGTCGATTTTGATAACCTGATGTTTGAAGGCGTCAGAGGATACAAACCAATGAAGGCGTATTCCCAATCTAAATTGGCCAATTTGCTGTTTACCTTTGAATTGCAGAGACGAATTGATCAAGCTGGCCTGTCTATAAAAAGCGAAGCAGCTCATCCAGGAGGTGCTCAAACCAACTTGGCACGGCATGTAGAAGACAAGTTTCTTTATAGAATGCTGGAAGGGGTACTTACCCGCGTTACACAAAGTGCCTATGATGGAGCACTCCCAGGTATTCGCGCAGCTACCGATTCTTCTTTAGAAGGCGGACGCTATTTAGGTCCTTCCGGTTTTATGGAGATGAAAGGGGATCCTGTGGTGGTTTCTCCTAAGACTCACGCTTACGATGTAATGGACGCAGACTTGCTTTGGAAAGAATCAGAACGATTAACAGGTGTGAAGTTCCCTGTTTAATAGAATGATAGACTAAGCCTTTTAAGGCTTAGTCTTTTTTTTAGTGGTTATATCTTCTGGCTTATATCTTTTAAAGGTAAAGAAATAATTAAAAAAGGTATTTTAATATATTAATTTAGTTTTTTTTTGTAATGAGCGGGTAAGCAGGGATATATACCAATTATTAAGAAAGGATTGAGGAGGATTTAGATGGATAGGAAGAATCTCATCGATTACAAGATTTTTATACCCTCACTATTAATCATACTGGGGATTAGCATCCCATTTGCTATGTACGAGAAAGAGTCATTGGAAGTATTGAATTCTATATTTGATTATATTGTAGAGGTGTTCAGCTGGGGTTATCTCTGGTATGGAATTATTTTAGTTATAGCAGGATTGTATTTATCATTTTCAAAATACGGCCAAGTCGTATTGGGAAAACCTAATGAGAAGCCGCGGTTCACTTTATTTGAATACGCATCGATACTGATTGCTATGGGTGTAGGTTCGACCATTATGAGAACCGGTATGCTCCAGTGGACTTCTGTTGCTAATGACCCACCAGCAGGAGTAGAAGCTGGATCTCCGGAAGCTCTTTTATGGGGAAATGCCTACAGCATGTTTTTATGGGGATTTCAGGTCTTCGCCATCTTCGTGTTGATTGCTCCGGCGATGGGGTACATTCTTCACGTAAGAAAACGCCCATTAATGAGGATATCTGAAGCTTGTCGTGTTCTTTTTGGCGATAGATTTACCGATGGATTAGGCGGTAAATTGCTTGATATTTTATTCCTTATTAGTATTCTTGCAGGTGCAGCTGTAACGCTTGGATTAGGTGCGCCTATTATTACTCAGAACTTATCTCACCTATTAGGTATAGAAGTTAACTTTGGTCTGACCATAACGGTTACAATCATATGGGTATTCTTATTTTCACTTAGTGCGTATTTAGGTATTGAAAAAGGAATTAAACGGTTGAGTACGTTTAATATGTATTTAGCCGCTATATTTGCCTTATTTATTCTAATAGGAGGACCGGGAGTATTTATATTAAATTACTTCTCCGATAGTGTATCTTTCCTATTAGCTAATTACCTTAATATTTCGTTAAATACACAGTCTGTTCATCAGGGAGCCACCTCACATATCCAAAGTAATACCGTGTTTTGGTATGCTTACAGTGCAACATGGGCCATGCTCCATAGTGTATTTGCCGCTAAAATTTCAAAAGGCAGAACGATTAAGGAAATGATCCTGACTTATTTGCTGGCGCCTACCCTTATATCATGGATTGCGACAGGAGTACTTGGAGGACTAGGTGTTCATAGATATCTGATGGGAGATATGTCAATTCTGCAGATGGTTGAAAATAACGCAAGAATGGCAGCTATTCCAGAAATATTGTCGACTCTTCCATTCGGAGAAATTTCTATTATCATCTTTATGGTTGTTGCTCTCGTGTTCTTAACGACCACGCTTGATTCTACCACTTACACCGTAGCCGCTTATACGAGTACAAGAGATATGAGTAAGTATGAGCCGCCGAAATTGCTGCGTATTATTGTTGCAGCTGTTATAACTGGTTTGGCTTTAGTGCTTATGCGTATTGGTGGATTACCACCTCTTGAAGTTATTTCAGGACTCATGGGTCTGCCTATTATATTCCTCCAGTTTATACTCATATACGCTGCGAAACGTATGATCGATGAGGATAAAGCTTGGAAGTATAACGTTCGAAGTAGTAGTTAATGACACACCCCTCTTTCCGATCATAACGGAGAGAGGGTTTTCTATTGCTGAAAATCTGTACAAGCGCTAAGAGAATAGTTTAAATCAGCTCCTATGTAAGACTCTCCATATTTTATGTAAGATAGATCTGAATATCGTTCACTTTCCATCCGACCTGCATTTATATCTTTGGTAAAGGCCGACTACTATAGACGGAATTGTCCAAAATCGTGGTACAAGCTGATCATATAAAATAGTCAAAAAGCTTGAAAGCGCATTATTTAAGGCTTTTTCTAGTTTTACTAACAGTAATTAGAAAATAATCAACAGGGAAAATGTTTCTGTGAAACATTTTATATTAAAACTATAATTTTTAGATGGGAAAGCTGATAGCATATCGCCTATATCGACACGATATGAACTTTCTGAATTTAATGGATATGAAAAAAGCACGGCCATAGGTTCAAAAGGGGCCTAATAGACTCTGTTTATAGAAGATTATGTCTTTAGAATCTAGTTGTATCGCAAAGCGATATATTTTATAATAACTAAGATACAGTAGTTTTATTATCATCTATTTATTATTTTCTAATGGTCATCATATTGCCTGTATCGACAGGCGATATAAGATCTTGTATAGAATAACGGACTGCAGCCTAAAGGAATTTTTATTATTTTATTTTTATAAGCACTTTTTTGATAGTCAGGTATATCGCTCGGCGATATAACCTGGAGAGGCCTCAGGAAACCTTGGTATTTAATAGAAAGAGGTGCGATATGCGAAGCGATATTCAACCAAATGAACAGGCTTTCTCTTCTAAAGAAGTAGCCGAAGAAGTGGGAATTGCGACACCAACTGTTCGAAAATACGCTCAAATCTTAGAACGGAATGGATATGAGTTTTTCAAAAATCGTGACCGGCGTATCTTTGTTCATTCTGATATCGAAGCACTTATATCGATACGCGATACGGAGAAGCCATTAGACGTTATAGCTCAAGAACTGGTGGAACAGCAGACAGAACGCTTAAAAGGGTATAAGGAAGCTGGTATATCGGTGCCCGATACATACAATCCTTCACTCCAGAACAACGATCAATTAAAAGAATTTTTCAGGGCTCTATCCAGTGAACTCGCAGCTACCCGTGAGATGAATGTACAATTAACCAACGATATTTCAGAATTAAAAACTACCATGTCACGTTTGCAGCAGGATCACCATCATATAAGTGCGGGGATCAGCAATTCTGCTCAAAAAACCAATGCTAAAATTGAAAAGCTGTCAACACAGCAGGAAGAGCTTTATGAAACATTACTTCAGCAGGAAAAAGAAAAGACTGAAGCATTACAAGAGGAAATTAAAAATATGCGTGCTGAGCAAAATAAAGAGTGGCGGCTGCAAAACGATTTCAATACACGTTTAGAGGGAGCTATGAAAAAAACAGAGCAACCAAAAGGCAGCTGGGAATGGTTCTTATCTCTCTTCCGTAAATTTTAGAACTGAAATACTAATACGTCAGTCGAACTCAGACCGGGTTTTTGATTCGAAGAACTGCAAAAGAAATCATGTAATCCTTGCGACTAAGTCAATAAAGAACCAGAAATTCTTCTTATAAATTAATCAAAGACGTAAAAAAAGACGGGCTAGCCCGTCTTTTTCTTTTGGTTTTTTTTCGTTTACCCAATGCTGTCTCCAGGATTAAGGATAGGCAAATCCACGTTCACGGTGTCTGGATACTTAATTCCAGCTCCTGTATTTAAAACCACCACTTTTTCGTTGTTTTGAATCCATCCTTGCTCTCGAAGGCGGCGGGCCGCCGAGAATGCCGCAGCTCCTTCAGGGCATACAAATGCCCCTTCCTTTTGAGCCACTTTCTTTTGCTCCTCAAGAAGAGCATCGTCACTGATTGCTATGGCGCACCCATCTGTCTCATAAAGAGCTTCAAGTACTAGAAAATCTCCAAGCGCTTTAGGTACATTAATTCCAAATGCTACAGTTTCAGAACCTTCCCAAAAAGGAGCTTCTGTCTCTCCTTTTTCCCATGCCTGAACAAGAGGGGCACAGCCATCTGATTGTACAGCTACGAGTCTTGGCAATTTATCCTTCTGAATCCATCCCAGCTGTTGTAGCTCCTTTAAGGCCTTATG
>NZ_JBAPTY010000151.1:0-3629 GCF_049282395.1 Halobacillus sp.
ATTATTCGAGCACGTTTCATGGTATGACCCCCTCATCCAGGCTTGTTCCATAGAACATCATAGCTCTTTTTCCTGAATTTGAAAACACTTTTTATAGTATATGATGGGTTTTCCTCATCCATACGAAAGCACGCACCAACCGCCGTGCGTGCTTTCGTTTAACCTATTGGCAGGCTTTAGCGCTTCTCCATTTCAGCCAAAATAATTTTGTTTACCATCGGCGGGTTTGCCTGACCTTTGGTTTCTTTCATTACTTGACCGACGAGGAATCCGAGCGCTTTGTCTTTACCGTTCTTATAGTCTTCAATGGATTGCGGATTGTTATCCAGAATGGTCGTTACGATTTCGGTCAGCTGACCTTCATCGGAAATCTGGACAAGCCCTTTATCTTTAACAATTTTCTCTGGATCGCCGCCTTTTTCAACCAGTTCGCTGAAGACTTTCTTCGCGATCTTGGACGAAATCGTGCCATCTTCGATCAGCTTAATCATCTTCGCAAGGGAAGCTGGTGTAAGGGCGAGTTCATGAAGTTCTTTATAGTTTTTGTTCATATAAGCGGAAACTTCACCCATCAGCCAGTTGGATGCCTGCTTGATATCGGCTCCCTCAGCAATGGTTTCTTCAAAGAAGTCAGAGAGTTCTTTGTTATTGGTAAGCACCATCGCATCGTATTCCGGAAGATCAAGTTCCTCAATATAACGCTTCTTACGGGCAGCCGGAAGCTCTGGGATCTGGTCGAAAATACGCTGTTTCCAGGCTTCATCTATGTGCAGAGGCACAAGATCCGGCTCCGGGAAGTAGCGGTAATCGTCAGAACCTTCTTTAACACGCATAAGAATAGTCTCTTTCGTTTGTTCATCATAACGGCGTGTTTCCTGAAGGATTTCTCCACCGGAAAGCAGTTCCTTCTGCTGGCGCACTTCTTCAAACTCAAGTCCTTTTTGTACGAAAGAGAAGGAGTTCAAGTTCTTAAGCTCGGTTTTCACACCGAACTCTTCCTGACCGATCGGGCGGATCGACAGGTTGGCGTCACAACGAAGTGAACCTTCTTCCATTTTACAATCAGAAACACCAGTGTACTGGATGATATTTTTCAAAGCTTCCAGGTACGCATATGCTTCCTTTGGTGAACGGATGTCCGGCTCGGATACGATTTCGACAAGCGGTGTACCCTGACGGTTATAGTCCACAAGGGAGTAACCATCATCACTGTGGGTCAGCTTACCGGCGTCTTCCTCCATGTGAAGACGCGTAATGCCGATCCGTTTTTTCTCGCCGTCCACTTCGATATCAATATAGCCGTTTTCTCCGATTGGCTGATCAAATTGGGAAATCTGATACGCTTTCGGGTTGTCCGGATAGAAATAGTTTTTACGATCGAACTTCGTGTCCGTCGCGATATCACAATTCAAAGCCATTGCGGCTTTCATCGCATAGTTGACAGCTTCTTCGTTCAATACAGGCAATACGCCCGGGTACCCGAGATCAATCGGGTTTACGTTTGTATTCGGCTCATCTCCGAACATGTTCGGGGACGGGCTGAAGATTTTAGATGCCGTTTTTAATTCAACGTGGACCTCTAGGCCTATAATCGTTTCAAAATTCATGAGCGCGCACCTCCAAGGGACGGGCGTTGTTTATGGAATTCAGTAGCCTGTTCGAAGGCATGAGCGGTACGATACACACTGCTTTCATCAAAGTGGTTTCCGATGATTTGCAAACCGATCGGAAGACCATTAGAGGAGAAGCCGCATGGGATCGAAATACCTGGAACACCTGCCAGGTTTACAGGGATGGTCAGGATATCGTTCGCATACATCGTCATCGGATCATCGACTTTATCCCCTATTTTAAAGGCTGGTGTAGGCGTCGTCGGCCCTATAATTACGTCGTAATCTGCGAATACTTTTTCAAAATCGTTCTTAATCAGCGTACGTACCTGCTGAGCTTTTTTATAGTAAGCGTCATAGTACCCGGAGCTTAGTGCAAAGGTTCCAAGCATAATCCGGCGTTTCACTTCGTCACCGAAGCCTTCAGCACGGGAGCGCTTGAACATGTCGAGCATCGTCTCGGCATCTTGTGCGCGCTTGCCGTAACGGACACCGTCAAAACGGGCCAGGTTGGCAGAAGCTTCAGAGGAAGCGATCAGGTAGTACGTGGATAGAGCATATTTAGAGTGCGGAAGAGAAACTTCTTCCCATGTGGCTCCAAGTTCTTCATATTTCTGAAGGGCGGCCTGAACGGCTTCCTTCACTTCAGAAGAAACACCTTCACTAAGGTATTCTTTTGGTACGGCGATTTTCAGTCCTTTAACATCGCCTGTAAGAGCTTCACTGTAATTTGGAACCTCAACGTTCGCTGAAGTTGAATCCATGTTGTCGTGTCCAGCAATGGTTTCCAGCAAGAACGCATTGTCTTCCACGTTGCGTGTAATTGGACCGATTTGATCCAAAGAGGAAGCAAAAGCGACTAAACCGAAACGGGAGACACGGCCATATGTTGGTTTCAAGCCGACAACCCCGCAGTAAGCGGCGGGCTGACGGATCGATCCGCCGGTATCGGAACCGAGTGAATAAGGAACTTCTCCAGCAGCTACAGCCGCTGCTGAGCCACCGCTTGATCCGCCTGGAACGTAATCGGTATTCCAAGGGTTACGGACCGCGTCGTAGCTTGAGTTTTCATTAGAAGAACCCATAGCAAACTCGTCCATGTTGAGTTTACCAATGGTAATGGACTTCGCGTCATTCAACTTTTTGACGACCGTAGCATCGTACAATGGGTCGTTAAAATTACTTAGAATCTGGCTTCCGGCTGTGGTGCGGAGACCTTTGGTTACGATGTTGTCCTTTACACCAATTGGCAGACCGAACAGTTTAGCGGCGCTGTCGCCTCGCTGCTGATCGAGTTCTGCAGCCTGGGCGCGGGCGGCTTCTTCATTTAGCGTTAAGAAAGCCTTCACTTGCCCGTCTACCTCTTCAATTCGTTTATACGACTCGTCTACAAGATCCGTTACTCGGATTTCCTGATTATGTAGCTTCTCTTGAAGCTCACGTAATGTATAGTCAAATAGAGACATGATCAAACCTCCTATTCCAGTACCGATGGCACTTTGAATTGTCCATCTTTGTGCTCGGGTGCGTTATTAAGTACATCTTCTTTGTTGAGCCATTCTTTTGGCTCGTCTTTGCGTAAGACATTCTTCAGATCCAGTACGTGGGTGGTAGGAGCTACTCCCTCTGTGTCGAGTTCATTCAGCTGCTCGGCGTACGTAATAATATCGTCGAGCTGTTTTGTGAATGTATCGGCTTCGTCTTCTGTGATAGCAAGGCGTGCCAGGTTGGCTACGTGCTTCACTTCGTCTTTACTAATTCTTGACATAATGCGACCTCCATTTCGATCTCACATAATATATGATCATACCAAATATACGGCTTATGAATCAACGTGCGCTATTTTTACCCTTCTTATCTTAACATAAATGGCCTCCGGCTGTCTTAGCGTGCACCGCTCTTCCTCAAATTAAACCTTTCCATAGATCCAGGCAGGTGAACGTTAACTTTTGAAATGCGGGCGTTAGATATTGTGATTAACTTAAATAAGAATAGTTCTTACCCTATTGGGTTGTCGGA
>NZ_JBAPTY010000152.1:0-8114 GCF_049282395.1 Halobacillus sp.
GTTGTGAACGGATCCTTCTAAAAAAGAAAGATCCTCCTACTTAATCTGGATTAAATGCTTTTATGACAGGATTTACGGGTCTTCACACCCTGGGAATAGGTAGAAACCATATGGTCTAATGCCTCACACGGAGGTAATGTATAAAGTGATTTCGAGCTTCTGATTGGGCAAGGTCAGAGGGGGGATAATGAAGACTCCTGCGGGATGAACATGATCGGTGAGACCCCGGAGTGCTTTAGCTCGAGGAGGCTCAGCACATGCCCGCGGAACGCGAATTATCCCCCGCAGGACCTTTCCTCTCATAGAATATCTCGAAAGTGAGTCTTCCACTAACCGGCCCTATAGTTCCATAACCTTTAAATCATAAATCGTCAACTTAATTTATTAGACCAGTGAAGGATGTGTGAAGAGGGCGAGTCTTATCGGAGATTCGGGTGTATTAGGGCGACTTGTTAATTTTAAAGAATTTTGAAATAATTATGATTACAAATTTCCTATTAGGAAAATCGTCTCTTTATGTAATAGGTCATTCAGATCGAGGAGTAACGACTTTGTTAAAAAGGAAAGAAATTTAATTCCTGCCAGGGTATTATGCGTACATAAATTCATATAAATAGTAGTCGGATAGAAGGGAGTCACATCTATGGTGCTGGAGATGGAAAACGTATCTTTGAGACGAGGAGACAGATGGATTCTAAAAAATATTAATTGGCATATTGAAGAAGGACAGCACTGGGTCCTGTTGGGGCTGAACGGTTCTGGGAAAACGTTTATCCTTAATTTACTAAATGCGTACACCTTTGCAACAAAGGGCGAAGTTAATGTATTAGGTATGCAATTTGGGAAGACTTATCTTGCAGAACGACTGCGTAAACAGATTGGTTTTGTATCTTCAGCCATTCAGCAGAAGATTCACCAGGAAGATAATGCTTTTGAAGTGGTGCTGAGCGGAGCGTTTGCTTCCATAGGACTTTACGAAACCCCTACGGACGCCATGAGGCAGAAAGCTATTTCACTGCTTGAAGACCTGGGATGTATTGACTATGCCAATCGAAGCTATGAAACTCTTTCAAGCGGGGAAAAACAGCGGGTTTTAATTGCAAGAGCATTAATGGCGGATCCTTCTCTTCTAATTCTCGATGAACCCACTAATGGTCTGGATTTTATTGCACGCGAAAAATTACTAGAATCCATCGAAGAGATTGCAAAAAAACCAGGTGCTCCCACCATGATTTATGTGACTCATCATGTAGAAGAAATTCTTCCGGTTTTTCACAAAACTTTACTGCTTAAAGAAGGAGAAGTCTTCAACGCAGGAGACACAACTAAAATGGTTACCAGTGAGCAGCTTTCATCTTTTTTTGAATTGGACGTAGAATTGAGCTGGCAGAACTATCGTCCTTTTCTTTCTAGAGTACGAGGAACTTCCGGATGACCAACATGCAGATCCAGATATAAGCATTGGTGAGAAGGTCCCGATCTTCCAAGAATAAAAATACCCGTTCCCCGCTATCCAGTTTGCCCGTCTTTCTTATTTGTGTTAAATATAAGAATGGAATGCGTGGTATATCAAAATTTTATTCTTGAATAGCAGTTGAAAATATCCGTAAGCTCTTATATGATAATGATTATATACAGTTTCAGAGCTTTGATTTCCGTAGAGGAGTGATCAAATGTTAAAGGAATCGGACTTTCCCACAGATGAACTGAAAGAACAGTGGATAAAGGTGCGAAATAGAAAACTGGAAGAAATGGCTCAATATATCCAGCGCTACTTTCATCTTACTAAAGTCAGGGAGAATAAAAGCAGTTATGAAGTGCAAGGCTACTTCTTTCAGCCTGGCTTTGGCGAGGTAAGAATGGCGTTTGAATTCAGCTACGAAAATGTGGCTAAATTTACGGACTTATTTGATGAACCTATTGAAGAAAAAAGCTAAACGATGAAGATGAAATCCCGCTCTAATTTTTTTAGAGCGGGGTTTTTTATTAGGAGTTACGGTTCTTATAATCAAACGTTTTCAATTACTTTATTTTCAATATAATGTTAGGATAGAACCATTCAATGAGGAAGAGGTGGGAGTTTGAAAAAGCTTAAGCTTGGTAACAGCGAATTAGAAGTTGGGGAAATTTCTTTAGGCTGTATGAGGATTAATAAACTTGAAAAGAAAGATGCCCGATATGTGATTGAGAATGCGATGGATACAGGAGTCGATTTATTCGACCACGCAGATATTTACGGAGCTGGAGAATCCGAGTCTGTTTTTGCAGAGGCGATCGACATGAATGATGATGCTCGTGAAAAAATGAAGCTGCAGACAAAATGCGGCATTCGTGATGGATATTTTGATTTTTCCAAAGATCACATTCTTGAATCTGTTGAAGGCAGCCTGAAACGGCTGAAAACAGATTATGTAGACAGTTTATTACTGCACCGCCCGGATGCTTTGTTTGAGCCAGAAGAAGTGGCTGAAGCCTTCACTGTGTTAAAAGAAAGTGGGAAAGTACGCTATTTTGGTGTGAGTAATCAAAACCCGATGCAGATCGAACTATTGAAAAAGTATTTGAAGGAAGATTTAATTGTGAATCAGATGCAGTTAAGTGTGGTACATACACCCATGATTGATGCTGGGTTCAATGTGAATATGCAAAACGATCCAGCTGTTATGCGTGATGGCGGCGTCATAGAGTACTGTCGTTTACATGATATATCCGTCCAGGCCTGGTCCCCGTTTCAACACGGCATGATCGAGGGTCCCTTCGTTGGGAATAAGGAATTTCCGCAAGTCAATGCGAAGCTAAAAGAGTTGGCAGAAAAGTATGGAGTCACAGATTCAGCCATCGCCATTGCCTGGATTCTTCGCCATCCAGCTAATATTCAGCCTGTAGTAGGCACGATGAACGCAGAGCGTATGAGAAACATAGCAAAGGCTTCTGATATAGAATTGACCAGACAAGAATGGTATGAACTCTATACTGCAGCCGGGAATGAGCTGCCTTAATAGGATGTGTACAGATCAATGAAATAAGCGCTGTCTTATTTCATTTTTTCCTCTCACCCTCTACTTTTACTAGAGAATATGATCTTCTCAAAAGCTGAAACTAGAGTTTTTGAGGGAGTATCCGTTACGATGAAATAAATGACTAATTAAAGGTGAGTTGAAATAATGAACGATCGATTTGATGTTATCATTGTAGGAGCAAGAGTGGCCGGTTCAAGCCTTGCTATCCAACTAGGCAAGCTTGGGAAAAGCGTGTTACTCCTGGATAAAAACTCCTTTCCCAGCGATACACTTTCCACCCATCATATGTCGCATGTAGATTATTTAAAGAAGCTCGGTGTACTGGATAAGGTGGAATCGAAAGGTTTACGGCAAATTAACCGGATGCGTACATACATTGGGCAAAGTTTTGTCGAAGGACCCAGATCCTCTTACACGATTATTCCTAAACGCGATCATTTAGATCACATTCTTTTAGAAGAAGCGGAAAGATATAATGGTGTTTCCTTTCAACCATCTACCACTGTTCGCAAACTTCTATGGGAAGGTGATAAGGTGGCCGGAGTCTCTGTGGATCATAAACATGGAAATTCTTCTTATTATGGAGATTTAGTTGTAGGAGCGGATGGTAAGTACTCCAATATCGCAAAATGGACAGCGGCAGAGAAGTATTATAATCAAGGAGCGCTGCGGCCAGTTCTTTACGGGTATTATGAAGGGGTAGAGCCACTTGCCGAACCTGTCACAGAGATATTTCTACACGAAGGAAGGATTGGCTTTCTGTTTCCAATGGAGCAAGGAAGAGATTGTCTTGGTCTGGAAGTGCATCCAGGTGAATTTAAAACAATGATGAAGGATCCGCAGGCACACTTTGAATCCATGTATAAACAGCTTTATGGAATGGAGAAACGCTTAGCAGGAGCTTCTTTACAAGGGAAAATTATAGGCACCTCCGGCATGCCGAATTTCTTTAGACAGGCCTACGGTAAGGGGTGGGCGCTCATTGGGGATGCTGGCCACAGTAAAGATCCTAGTACAGGCCTTGGCATTAATGATGCATTTATGCAGGCTTTTCTTTTAGCGGAGTCTATTGAGCTTTATGAAGAAGGTGAAAGCTGGGAAGAAGTCATGAGAATCTTTCAGGAAAAGAGAGATGCCCAGCTGCTTCCCGGGTTCCAGTTAACTCTGAATTACATTCAAAGCTTACGAAGCTGGACGAGTAATGAAATGGCTTTGTTTCAAGCTATGGCGGCGAATCCAATGGTATGGAATAAGTTGGTTCCTAAAATCGCTGATCATTTAAAGGAAGACTCTGATGATATTCCGCTCTTACATCAATCGGTTGAACTCGAAGCTGGGCAATTTGGATTTGAGAAGGAAGTAAGAGAGGATAATTAATAATATGAGGTGATGCAGCAGTGAGCTGGACAAAAGATAAGGCTTATGAGAAGTTGCAGGAAATTTACACGGATAAAGTTATGCAGGATGAGAAGCGACGGATCTTTCAGCAAGTTTATAACCATTTGCATGAACACTTGGATGATCTTGCTGTTAAGTCGGGTTTAAAAGAGGAATCTCTGAAACAGTTGAAATTTTTTAAGGAATATACATTTATGCCTGGCGACAATTTGTTTCAGTCCATGCGTTATGTTTTTCTATTGGCTCGCGGGGAAAGAGAAAGGGAACCTCAAGAAACCAGTCAGCATCTGTCGCGAATTTACCGCGCTTTATTTCAACCGGCAGGACTTAAAAATCCTTATATTCCGGAATCCTTTTGGAAAACTCCGCTCGGTGTAGCTTGCTCCGTTGCTGAAGATGGTGTAGAGTCTGTTTATCCTGTTCTGGATGAAGTGATAGAAGCCGAAGCATTTGAAAGTCATTAAGTAAAGACGCCTTCTATGCGGAAGGCGTCTTCTTGTATGGGAAGAAGCTATAGTTGAAAAAACGTTCGGATTTGTCCAGCAATGCCCTGGTAGGACTGCAGTCCTTCTAAATTAGCTAACATTCCTTTTAGGATAGCCGGTCGTGGCTCCATTTTTTGTATTTCATCCAGTAGAACAGAAATGGTTACTTCAATGTCTCCATCTGATGACTCTCTTAATTGAACCAGGGTATCGATAATTTCATCTAGTTCATGATGGAAAAATTCTTTAGGAATAAGCCCGCTCATAAGTTCTTCAGTAATGACCGGCTGGTCTCCGCTATGTTTAAACCCGTCCACAATAAAATCCATTCGCCTCAGCATGGCGTGAGATAACTCTTCTACATCCATTTGGACGTTCTCAATAATAATTAAATCCAAGAATGCTTTAAAAATACCTTGAAGCAGAAGGCTTACTTCCCAGATAACTGAATCGATTTCTTTACCGTAAATGGAAAGCAGATGCCTTTTGTAAAACAAGTATGAATTGAAGCGCATTTGAGTAAGGAAAGCTTCTATGTTGTCATTAAAAGGGATTGCCTGTTCTCTGATCTGCATAATAATAAACTCTCTATGTTCGGCGATTTCCTGAAATGTGACGGTCATTTGTTTCATAAACTTAGCTCTTGGTTCCAAATCAAGGGACTGGATAGCATCCGTCTTTTTCTGTATATTTTGGAAGTAATAATTGAATATTTCCAGTAAGAGTGCATCTTTTGATTTGAAGTGTAAATAAAAAGCACCTTTTGAAATGCCGCATTCATTAGCAATTTCCTGAACGGAAGTGGAGCTAAATCCTTTTTTTGCAAATAACTTTATTGAGTGTTCAATGATGTGAATTGATTTTTGATCCATTTTCACTGCTCCTTGGCTGTTTGTGGGGGGTAACTGTATAGGAATTTGAGTAGTTTCGTCTGGAAATTATGACCGGTTCCTTAGACAATTGAGACAAGGCCTGTGAAATCTACGTTTAATTCTCCGATTAAAAAGAATCTTTCGTAGGGCCAATGACCAGTCGCCAACGATAGCTGGTCTATATGAAAGTTTGAACATGAAAGTACAAACCTTATTGGTAATACTTAATGATAACTATAAATATAGGCTGTCCGGATGATAGGATTAAAGGAACAGCCTTTCTGGTATTAGATTCTCCTGCATAGTCTTCTGTATCCCGACTTTATTCTAACGTATTTCTTTTCGAAAGTCTCCGTGTCTAGAAAGAGAGGTGTAAGGTATGGAAGGTTGCGGCCGCTTAAAGAAGTGCGTATAGAATTGATGAAAAAGCGGTGGCTGAACAAAGTGTTAAAGGTGATGGAAATATAGGTTCATCTGTTCTTTTATCTGCCTTACATACATTCGATGAAATCCAGGATTTTATGGTGGTAGAAAGAAATGATACCACTATAGAAGAGCTGAAGCAGCTGGGATTTATTAAGGCGGCAGCTATAGAGATTCATTAGCTGTTTGAAGACCTTGGAATGCGGATGAAATCTAGTATTCAGTCTTTACAATAAACCGAGGGTTTCTATTTGGAATTTTAGCGAACGGATAACTTTAATTATAACTAATAGTTTGTAAAACAGCTGTGTGATGCCAGTAAAAGTAAAAAGGTTAAAGTAGCTTAAACATTTTCTGTTAGAATAAGAACATCTCCAAATATTTTTTCGGATGTGTTCTATATCTATATTTGTGGAAAATTAATTATAATAGACATGGAGGTGGAAGAATGAATAATTATGAGATTACGATTGTGGGCGCGGGCTTCTCCGGGATCACAGCTGCCAATCGATTTTTAAAACAAGGAAGAAAAGATCTTCTGTTAGTCGATAAAAGCAAGAGTGTCGGAGGGCGTCTGGCAACAAGACGAGTAGCCGGAGGTAAAGCCGACCATGGGGCTCAATTTTTCACTGTAAGAACGAAGGAATTTGAAGAAGAGGTTGAAGGATGGCTTGATCAAGGTAGGATTAAGCGATGGTTTGGGGATGAGTACCCTCGTTATACAGCTGTAGACGGTATGAACAGCCTGGCTAAACACCTGGCTAAAGGCATTCCAACGTCACTACATACCACGGTGACCCGAATCGTCCAGAATACAAGTGGATTTCGCTTATACGATGAGAACGGGAATGAGTGGCAGTCAGAAAAAGTACTGCTGACTATGCCTGTTCCACAAATAATAGAACTGTTAAAAGACAGTGAAGTACGTGTGGATTCATCTGTATATAACCAGTTGAAGAAAGTTGTGTTTGAACCAACTTATGTAGGGATTTATAAGTTCAATCATCCTACAAACCTTCCTGAAAACGGTCATGTGGATACTGATCTTCCAGAAGGAATGGAACGAATGGTGGACCACGAGAAAAAAGGCATTTCAAAAGAAACCACAGTCAGTATCTATATGAAATCAGACTGGTCCAGGAAATACTACGGGGAAGACTATGTACTTTCTTTAATCAAAGAAAAGGCGGCTTCTTACTTAGATTGGAAAGACCTCGAGTCCGAACAGTTGAAACGCTGGCGTTACGCTCAGGCGAAAAATGTTGTTCAATCTTCCTTTTTAGATCTATCTGGTGAAGGCACACTTGTAGCTGCGGGAGATGCATTTCTTAGAGAAAATGATGAAGCCAAGCGTACCCGCCTGGAGAGTGCTTACTTATCAGGTAAAGATGCAGCTGCTTATTTCAGCTGGTAAGCCATGTGAATAATCATAAAAAAGACGGCACCTGCAAATTTGAGGTACCGTCTTTTTTATGATTGGATCTGTTAAACTTCCGAGTTGATTTTAAAGAAAAGCTCCCGTTTGTTGAAGACTCAGTTTCGAGATAACTCGGGTCCGTTACTCCATGTGGAAGAGGGCTGGTGGGGAAATAACTCGTCTTGTTCCATCACCCAGACCCTCGAGACATAAGCCGTTCATCAACGGACGGAAAGACCACCGTCCTTTTGATGCTCGGCTTATACTGGTCGTGTCTTTCGGGGTGATTCCACATTTGAATGGCCCTACACGACATAGGGTCGATCGACGTTGCCACAGGATGTGGCGACTTTAGTCGATCCTCCTTTTTAAGGTGAGCTTCCTCGCTCGTTTCACTCCCTGCGGGATCTCACCTAGTCCCTTCTCCCATGGGAGTCTCGCCATTTCCCCACCAACCCAACGCTAATTAGGTAAACGGACCCTTCTTTAGAAGTTCAGG
>NZ_JBAPTY010000153.1:0-14593 GCF_049282395.1 Halobacillus sp.
TCACCACTGCGTCATCCATAGGCGGGTTGTGCAGACCAGCTCGGACATCGCGGTAATACTTTTCGAATGGGTACTGCTTGGATAAGCCTCTCCCTCCGGCAATCCTCATTGCTAAATCTACGACCTCTGCCGCAGTGTTAGTGACGGCCAGTTTAACCGCGGCTAACTCCGCACCCATGTGTTTACGCTGATCGGGTTCTTCATCCCATTTTCTTGCGACCGTGTACATAAACGAGTGAGCTTGCAGCAGCTTCCATTCCATTTCGCCAATTTTATCTTGTATATGGCCCACTTCTGCAATTGGAGTATCCAAGCTGTTTGGCTGGAAGTTTTGAGCGAATTCAATTGCATCATTTCGCGCTGCTGTAGCAATTCCTAGATAACACGCCGGGATATGCAGCAGCCAGCCTTTAGGAGCAGGCTTTTCTTTTGATTTTCTCTCTACTAAATCATTTAAATTAACTTCTACTCCATCCAATACTAAATCGTCACTTTCCGTACCTCTCATACCAAGGGTATCCCATGTTTTATCGACCGTAAGTCCAGGATGATGACGATCAATGAGAAACCAGCCAACCTCATCTAATTCTTCAACATAAGCAGAGACTATATAATAATCTAAATGGTCCGCCATAGATGTAAATGTTTTACGACCGGTGATGATATAACGGTCTCCATTCCTGACTGCTTTGGTTTCCGGGATCCCTCCACGAGTCGGACTTCCAGTTGCCGGCTCCGTAGCTGCCCGATTAACAACCTTCTGTTCTTCCGCCACCTCTTTAGCCAGGCGATCAAAATCATCTTTCCTCCAAAGTTTGTCTTCCATTAACTCTTTCATAATCCCTAAATGCCACCCGATAGATAATGCAACAGATCCATCACCTTCTGCAATCTTTTCTTGTAATAATAAAAACTCGTACAGAGAGAGGTCTTCTCCTCCGTAAGCAGCTGATAAGGTAAGCGATGGGTATTTCTCCTGTTTTATTACTTTCAAAGTACGATGGGAAAAAACAGCCTCAGGGTCCGTTTTGCTTACCTGCGCTTTTGCTTCCTTCGCAATCCGTTCAGCTTTTTCAAATAATCGTTGATGACGGTCATTTTTTATCCAATTATCAAAGAGATCAACCATATACATCCACTCCCAATTTAATATATATTTAAATCTTACAAAATTAGTCGGAATTAAGCCAATCCTAGGCTTAGAAAGAGTTTTCACCCCTTGCTTTATATAGAGACCAGAAAGCACAGAACCTGCGGACTTTAGTGAAAAAATGTCCGACACCTTGAAGATGCCGGACATTCCGTTATCTATCGCCCTCGAACCGCGTTCAGGGCCTGTTTAACAGAAGCATAAGACTGAAGTGATAGTTCACTGAAGTCTGCATATGGTGCACTTTGAATGGCAAAGCTGGGCTTAATCCCCGTAATAATCAGAGTAGTGCCCATTAGATCCAACAGTTGATTCATCTGGTAAATCCCCATATGCACCGCTTCGTTATAGGCATGCACAGCGGACATATCGATAATCAGAAAATCTTCCTTGGATTCCTTCACGTGGTGACTAACGGAGTCGAGCATTTCGTTAAGGCGCTCCTCATCGAAGGTTCCCACAAGTGGCAGTACAGAGATCCCTTCTTCAAGTGGAACTATCGGTGTAGACAACCTCTTCACTTCGGATAGATAATGCCCGATCAGCTCCTCCTGCTCTCGCCGCTGACTAACATCTCTCTGAACACCGACAAAAAAGTTCTGATCCATTTGTTGTATGTAAACAGGAAAGATTTGCAGTTCATTCCAGAACATCGTCCCGTCTTTTTTGTAATTTTTCAGCTCTACCAGTACATTTTCATAATTCGAGAGTCCTTTACGAATCTTATCTACCATCTGAGAGCTTGTCTCTTCCCCTTGTAAAAACCGGCAGTTCTTTCCGAGGATTTCTTCTGCCTTATAACCCGTCAAGTCCTCAAATCCCTTATTGCAATAAATCATTGGATTATCTTCCTGCTCAGGGTCAGAGATAACCACACCTGCCCCCACTCGATCAATAGCTGCCTTAATGAATTCATTTTGCTGAATTTCTTCTAATTTATCGAATGTCTCTTCGTTCATACTAAGCAATCCCCTTTGGTAGTGGAATGAATACTATTATCATAAAATGAATCATAGAAAATTTCCAATCATACCTTACACAGACCATTCTAGCACAGTTAGTCCGGGCCAGCGGGCTTTCCATTTAACAGCCTTACTTTGGTAAACATGCTCTGGAACTAAAACTTTATTGGGACGCACAATTCCTTTAAACAGATCCTGTAATCCAAAAGGAGCGTATATCTTGTATTCACCATCCACTCGCTTCACACCGATCGCTGATGCAGTTGTCGGCCATGTTTCAATCGCTTCCTCAGCTGATTGATAAGGGGTTATCTTTTTATTGAACTTCTGCTCATACCAGTGGTGAACGAGAGCTTCATTGGTTAAATCAATTTCAAAAGGAAAATGGGGAAGAGCGTCTCGTATTTTCGTTTCCTTTATTCTTTCCAATTCCCTGGAAGACTGCTCCAAGGAATTAAAATATACAATATCCGCGTCATCTATTCCATAGGTGAAGTCAAAGTTATGGAGCTTATTCCATACCGTCTGCGTAATTACACCAGCCCCGATATAGTAATCTCCTAAATAGTGATCAGTCGCATCAAACAGCTGTTGAATATATGGATGTGCCCGGATGATTTCTATTAGCTCATTTTCTAAATTAGTCAATTCCTTTTCCTTCTTCCTCAAACCATCTGGTCTTCTCAAGTTCGTGAATAAACGCGTCCACTTGTAATAATTGACGAAGTCCTTCCTGGTAACAAACCCACGTGTGCCTGCTCAAAGGCCGATTGTCCACCTTCAGAGGTATGGAATAGAAATCCTTAAGATCTCTGCTTACACTCTCTGGCAGTACAGCCATACCTAAACCACGTTTCATAAGCTGCTTGGCGGTTTCAAACTGATCAATTTTGATCGACCTATTAAATGCTTGCTGGGGCTGAATTGCCATCCACTCCTCCAGTACTTTTTGAAATCCGGGATCACTTTTAAATTCAATAAGAGGTCGAGCTATGTCTTCATTTAAAGGCATAGTATCCATTAAATACAGAGGATCTTCAAAGAGATGATGGCTAACCATGGTACGAATCGGTTCACCGCGTACGATGCATACGTGAAACTGGTTGGAGGACTCTCTTATTTCATCACTGACTCCTGTTACCAGATCAATCGTTACACTCGGATATTTTTTTGTGAAAGATTCTAAAACTCCAGGTAAAAAATGTTGACTGAACAAAGAAGATGCCCCTATGGAAAGTGTTCCAGCTACCCTATTCCCATCTTGCTGGAGAAGGCGGTCGCAGAAATCGGCTTCTCTTTTTACGACTTCCTCTGCGTGTTTCAGGACACTTTCACCAAGAGCAGTGAGAACGAGCTGCTTTGGGGTTCTTAAGAAAATGATTCCGCCAAAATGGCTCTCTATGTATTTTAACCGTTGGGTAATTGCAGGCTGTGATATAAGTACTTTCTTAGCTGTGCCCCTTATCGTTTTGATTCGATGTAACTGAAGCAATAATTTATAATCATCTATTTTCAATTCTTATCACTCCATAAGGAAAAGTTATCGATTTTAATTATAAAACAGCATTATCCTTATCTCCATTAATAGGATAAGATGGAATTAATTTATAGGAGGAGCTTACCGATGAATCGACTGAATACGCGCCGTCTATTAACCACTTATTTCTTATATGAATGCGGTCGAGCTATGTATTTTGTATTAATTACATGGTTTTTGTATCAATGGACACAAGACGCGATATACACCGGGGTTTTCGTCAGTTTTGGATTTTTGCCAGGTTTATTTTCCAACCTGATCTTTGGAGTCGTCGTCGATCGTTCGAATCGAAAAAAACTGGCTTCTCTTGCAGGGGGAGGGAGTATTGGTTGTTTATTGCTTTTATGGGGGGCTTTTCTGCTCAGCTTGATCAACCCGTGGGTGATGATTTTGACACACATGGTCCTTCAAACACTTGGTTCCCTGTTCAGGCCTTCTTTACAAGCTCTTGTGGCTGAAGTATTCAAAAAAAATGACTTACCAAGAATTTTTTCCTTATCTGGCTCAGCCACTATATCAGGTAGCCTGATCGGAGCTGCTTTAGGTGGAATTCTATCTGGACTTCTGCCTGTTTCAATTTCTCTTCTCATCGTAACGGGATTGTACATCGGGGCTTTCTTTACTGTGCTGTTCCTTTCATATGAACCTTCACCAATGAGAAAACCTGCCAAAGCTTCTCCTTTCTTCAAAGAATTAAAAGAAGGGTTTGTATATTTAAAAAATCACCATATGCTGCATGGACTCTTCGTCATGATGATGATTGGCCAATTGACTTTTCACACAATTCTGGGCTTCTTATCTGTTTATACGAGTGCTTATTTAAATCAAACTTCGACGGTCTATGGGTTTCTTGATGCTGCTTTCTCAATTGGAGGAATTACGGCCGGTATGGTGGGTACATGGTGGTGGCTTAAGTGGAAAAATCACCTGGCCCTTTTCTCTCTTGGTATGATGATGGGCGGGCTTTTGCTGTTAGGAATAACAAAAAATTTATTAATTGTCGTATTAGGTGTAGTTTTAGTAGGTCTAGGTACTTCTTTTGTCCGTGCCCTCCTGCAGTCTGTGCAGCAAATGGCGACAGACCCGGATTTCCACGGGCGAATGGCCAGCTTTCGCATGCTATGCAACCAGGCTTCTGTTGTCATTACAGGACCGATTTTTGGATATGTCGCTTCCGCACATGGCGTTCATTATGTTTTCCTGTTATTAAGTGGAATCAGTTTTGCCGGAATGGTATGGGCCTTCTTCCAAGCAAGAGATCCTCAGTTTGCTGCCATAACCAAGCAGAAACCAGCATGACGATAAGGTATGTTTCTATTCGCGGAAACATACCTTATTTTTCTTTATTTTACGTAAGTATTTAACCGAACCCTTCTACCTATCTTATCTCGTCTCTTCTTTTGGGGTTTTGTAAACCTTCTCAACCTCTACTCCCAGCGTCTTTAAATAATCGACAATCTGGTCTAATTTCTTCATGAT
This sequence comes from Halobacillus sp., assembly GCF_049282395.1. NCBI lineage: Bacteria > Bacillati > Bacillota > Bacilli > Caryophanales > Bacillaceae > Halobacillus > Halobacillus sp. Next base: position 5,129 of record NZ_JBAPTY010000153.1, read on the forward strand.
TTCACCTCAATATGATGCAGAGTTTTTATATGACTACCTTCATGTATCTACTACAATTCTTTACGATTGAATATCCCTGAACGTTTCAAATTTTAATTATAAGACACGATACCCCGTATGATGATCAATTATTCAACTTTTTGCACATTTGATAATTTTTTATACTGATTTCCTGCACCAGCTTATGCTGAGAACGAATTTGTTTGAAACCTTTGCCTTTAAAGAATGAAAAAGCACTCACACTTGCCTCTGTTTCTATGAAGTTGAGTTGGTCCGTTAAAGCGGACTTTTCAATTTCTAGAAGCAGCCTGCTGCCTACTCCTTTTCGCTGATAACAGGGGTCAACATAGAATAGGTCCAATACTCCATCGTTCAATAAACTGGCCACTCCTGCCGTCCTGCCGCCATTATCCACTGCGATTTTCACATCCGACTTAGCCAATCTGTTTTGCAGCATTTTTTTATCATCCAGCGCAGCAGCCCAAGCATTAATTTGGTCAGTTTTATAATATGCATACGCGGCACGTACTGACCTTTGAATCACTGAATGTATATTTTCTATATCTTCAGGTGAATAACCTCGTATTTCCACACTTCATCCCCCCGGGTCAACTGTTGTTATTTCCCGCTTAAACGATAGAGGTCTTTTACTTTTCCTACAAACAGCTGAACATTTTTGGAAATTTCTTCTTCATTAGCATGCGTTACTAAAGAAAAGTAACGGCTTGTGGTTTTTATATAAGGAAGCTTCATGATTAACTGCTCAGCTGCTGTATGTTCTACTACGGTTTTCGATATCAAAGAAAGCCCAAGACCTTCCTTTACACCCTGAACAACACCATGGTTGCTTCCAATCGTAATCAATTTTTTCGGTCTTATGTTATACGACTCAAGCATGGAGTCCATTACGGCTCTTGTGCCTGAACCCCCTTCTCTGGTAATCCAGGTTTGATCCTGCAATTGCTGAAAGGTAATAGATGTCTTCTCGCGAATCGGATGATCCCTTGGGACAATAACGACCATCTCATCCTCCAGAAAAGGTTCAGATTTAAGTCCCTGATGGTTCACCTGTCCTTCAACCAGTCCAATATCCAATTCATGAAGCTGGATCGCCCGATTAATACGCTCCGTATTAGCGATTTGCACCTCTAGATCTATCGCTGGGTAATGTGTGTCAAATTCTTTTAAAACTGATGGCAGAATATACTCGCCGACCGTATAGCTTGCTCCAATGTGAAGCTTCCCCCTTAGCTGCTTATGGAATTCAAGCACTTCTGCCTTTGTTTTATCAATAAGTCCCAGTATCTGCCTTGAACGCTGGTACACGAGTTCACCTGTCTGAGTCACTATAAATCGTTTAGGAGAACGATCAATCAGTTCCGCTTCAAAATACTTTTCAAGATTTTTAATATGAAAGCTTACTGTGGGCTGGGAAAGATTTAACTTTTTGGAAGCTTTCGTGAAGCTTTGTTGATCCACGGCTGCTACAAATGTCTTCATCGCTTCAAAATCCATTCAATCATCCTATCATTAATAATATTAATCATTTATATTATAAAGTTTTATTTTACTAATGTCATGACGGGACGTATAGTATATGAGGTGAAAATCTTGCGAAAAGAAGGTTGAAAGATGAAACATTTCTTAGGTTCGATCTCACTTCGACCACTCCTTACGGGAATGGGATTCACTGCAATACTTGCGGGAGCAGGTTTTCTGCTTTCATCCCTTCCTTTAATCCGTCAAATTGGCCCCCTTGCAGCCGCTATTCTTTTGGCAGTCCTTTACCGCCATTTCTTCGGTTACCCAGAACAAATACGCTCAGGCATCCAATTTTCAGCTAAAAAACTACTACGGCTGGCCATTATCCTATTCGGATTGAAGTTAAATATATCCGTCATTTTAAGCGAAGGTCTTCCCTTATTACTACGCGACGCCATTGTTATCGGGTTTGCGATAGGAATTATGATCCTTTTAGCACGATTAACGAAAGCTGACACTTCTTTATCCTTACTCCTTGGAATAGGTACAGGTGTCTGCGGTGCTTCTGCCATCGCAGCGGTATCACCAATTCTTAAAGCAAAGGAAGAGGATACGGCGATTAGTGCAGGAATAATATCAATTATTGGTACATTGTTTGCTATTGGCTATACGCTTATTCGCCCACTGCTTCCATTAGATATGGAAGAATACGGAATGTGGGCCGGGTTAAGTCTCCACGAAATAGCTCATGTAGCTCTCGCTGGTGCACCCGCAGGGGACACTGGACTAGGAATGGCGTTACTTGCTAAACTTGGTCGCGTCTTCCTGCTCGTTCCCCTAAGTTTGATCCTCGTATGGATCATGAACAAAAAAGGGAATAAAGGACCTGAGACCTCTATTGCTTTTCCTTGGTTCCTGCTGGGCTTTATAGCTATGAGCCTGTTTGGAAGTTATATAGAAGGAAATTGGTTCACTATTCCTTCAGTGGTAATGGACGGGATATCTGTCGGTACGACCTTTATCTTAACAATGGCGATGGTAGGCCTTGGTCTTAGCGTCAGTTTGGAAGATGTAAGGAGTAAGGCTCTAAAACCGATGCTCCTTATGATTATTACCTCGGTCTTGTTATCATTACTCACTTATTGGATGATTTAATAAACCTGCACAAAAAGGTGTCCTATCTTAGAAGGACACCTTTTTTATTCTGATAGCGTTTCCACGCCTGTTTTTTTGGAAGAATACTCACGATATACAGACTTTCCTTTACGTCCTAACCTTGCTTTTCATCACTCATAAGATGAAACCGTTTTTATAATCCCGTCGTTGTCTGCTAAAATGAAAAGAGTCAAAGTCAAAGGTACAAGGAGTATAATAACATTGAATCTCTTTAAAATTTCACCCGCTAAGCTGCATGTAGCGGACAGTATTCTACGCCTCCAATTCCTCTCTTATCAAGTAGAAGCTGCTATTGTAGGTTTCCCTGATCTTCCTCCTTGCGAAGATACTGTAACCTCTATTATGGAATCAGAGGAAACGTTTATAGGAGCTTATATAGGCGCGGACCTGGTTGGAGCGATTTCTTATAAAACAGAAGATAATTATATAGATATTTACCGTCTTATGGTACATCCTGAACACTTTCGTAAGGGGATTGGTCAAAGTCTCCTCAGGAATGTAATCGGGACTTATCCTTCTAAGCCCAGTTATGTATTTACAGGTAGTGAAAACACCCCCGCCATCAACCTCTATACCAGTCACGGTTTTCATCCTACCCATGAAAAAGAAGTAACACCAGGTATGTTTCTTACCCGCTTGGAAAGACCAACATCAGAAGCAAACTAATTGCGCACTGCCACTCTTTAAATTTATTGGGATGCCTGTCTGCCCCAAGCATATAGTGTATTAAAGTACACTTGGCAGAAAGGAAGCGGGACATGCCCTTCCCTAACACCCGTTTAACCGCATCCCTCTATGCAACAATGTCCATTACTTTCTGGGGAGTTTCTTTTGTTTCTACTAAAGCGGTATTGGAGGTGCTCGACCCTTTTTCCCTTCTCGTTGTGAGATTTGGAATCGGCAGCATCTTTCTATTCTGTTTAATCAATCTCTTAAAAGAACACATAAGTGTACCGTTAAAATATATTCCTCATTTATTATCCCTGGGTGTCCTCGGAGTATTTGTTCACCAGGTCATTCAGGCTTCAGCCCTGCTGACTATACAGGCTTCCGATGCTGGCTGGCTGATTGCTTTTTCACCCATTTTCACGGTTCTTTTATCTATTGTTTTCTTAAAGGAACACCTCACCTTATCCAGAGCGGCCGGAATTGCTATAGCCGTCTCCGGGGTCTTATTCATTACCATTCTGGGAAGCGGCCAATCATTCAGTTTTGCTTTAAGTATTGGTTACTTCCTCATGATTTTGAGCACATTCAACTGGGCGGTTTATTCGGTTCTGCTAAAGAAACTAGCTATTCCATTACCATCTATAGTTATTACGTTTTATATGAGTATGTCCGGGTTTACATTAACACTGCCTTTTCTAATAAGGAATCACGGCTGGCATCAACTTGTTAATCTTGAAGGTTACTATTGGGGTCATTTACTTTTTCTTGGAGTATTTGTATCGGCTTTAGCTTACTGGTATTGGGCCAAAGCATTAGAAATTATGGAAGCATCTCAGGTTTCTGTTTTTTTATACTTGGAACCACTGGCTACTCTAATTGCAGCTATTCTATTATTAAAAGAGAATTTTTCCTGGCTCTCCATTACCGGGGGGTTTCTCATTATCTTTGGCGTATTGCTTGTTCAAGGAAGACTTCGTTTTCTTTTTCAAAGAAGCTGAGACCAAAAATGGAGAAGAGGGATATTTATGGATATAAAGGATCGCGCAAGGAATATCTTAGGAAGTATGCCATCCTATTCTGATGAAGCATTAAAGAAGGCATTATTAAAACTTAAAGTTCAGAAAAAAGAGGCAGAAGCATGGCTCGAAGCCCCAGGACCACGCCCTTATTACCGTCAGCTTTTATACGCGGATGAGCGGGTTGAACTGCTCGTAATGAACTGGGCTGACATTGAATGTGCGCCTCATGACCATGGCGATTCCACGGGGTGGATCCAGGTCCTAAGCGGCACAACCCGACATACGATTTTCAAAGTAGAAAAAGGACATTTGCCAAAAGCTGTTTTTTCAGAAACCAAAAAAGAAGGTGTTCTGTTATTCGCCCCCCGACACGGGGTTCATAAAATGGGACGTGCAGGAACGAACCCTCTGATTACTCTTCATCTTTATTCCCCTCCGATCAGAGGAATGAAGGTGTATGATTTAAAAAAATGTGCAGCTTGCATCGTTTCAAGTGACTGCGGAGCCTGGTGGCCGGAAGAAACGCGCCAGAAAATCAAAGAAATTAGACTTAAACATTTCCATTGATCTAAGCTGTAGTCCTTCCGATTTTTCGATCAATACCTTCGCTCCGGGAGTTTATATTTATTCCCGTCTTCAACGAAACGATTGTACCTGAGCTGCAGCCAATAGAAAATGTGAGATACAAACACTTTAAGAATAGCGTAGCCCGGGATAGCTACAAGTATGCCAACTACTCCAAATAAATGCCCTGCTGTTAAAAGGACAAATATAATCGTAACCGGGTGGATATGAAGACTTTTCCCCATAATCTGAGGTGAAATAAATTTACCCTCTAACAGCTGAACGACGGTCCATACGAAAGCAAGCTTCAATACCATAAACGGTGACGTTACAATGGCAATAATTAAGGCTGGCGTAATCGCAATTACCGGCCCTAAATAGGGGACGACACTTGTTACACTGGCGATAGCCGCAAGTAGAAGAGCATAATCTAAACCAATAATTACAAAGCCGATATACATCATGATACCGATACAGAAACTGACTATGATCTGCCCTTGAATGTAGGCACTTAGCTGATGATCAATTCCTTTAAATACACTATTCACTTCCGGGCGAACCTTTGGAGGAAAGAAACTTAACATTTTAGCCGGAAGCTTATGTCCATCCTTAAGTAAATAAAATAAGATGAATGGCAATGTAACTAAAGCAACGAGCACAGTTGTAAGTGTCGTAATAAAGTTCGTAATGCCCTCCACAGTCTGAACGGCATAAGACGATATATTTTCAGGGAGCTGGTTAAGGAGCCCGTCTATATCCTGAAAGAGATTGCTGTAATAGCTTCCTAAAAAGGAATCGCGCAGCCATTGATCAAGTGAAATTACCAGAGCATTCAGGTATTCAGGCAATTCTTCCGCGAGACTTAAAAATTGTTTCTCAAGAAAAGGAATAATCAAAACAACCAGTAACGTGATTAACCCGATAACTAATAATAAAGTAATTAAAATAGCCCATATACGCTTTATTCTCAATGATTCCATTAAGTTAATAATGGGCCGCAATAAATAATAGACAACAACGGACAATATCAGTGGTAAAGCTACCGTCTTTATAAACACGATGATAGGTTCAAAGATGAAATCCACACTAGAATAGACTAAGATATTAAGACCGATGATTAATATAACAGCTAATATGTACAATAATTTACGGCCTCCAAAAAAACGGATAACCGGTGTTGAGTCCCAACGATTCATGTTCATATCCCCTTCATACGTGGTGACAGTTTAAGTGGTCTGATCTTTTTTCCAGTTTATCATAGAATCGTAAAAAAACGCGCCTATGAAGATAGGCACGTTCCTAATATTTCCCTTTACGTTTCCGCATAAACTTACGAATGACCGGGTAGACGATCGGTCCGAATTTAATAATTCGTTTAATTAAGCGTCCCATTTGGAGAAAACCTCCTCCTAATTTGTGTATGTTTATTAATTTCCCAGTTAAACCAGCAAGAAAACGCTTGTCTTCAAAATGTAATATAAAGTGTTATCTCATAACTCCTCCGCCTGAAATTTTTAACGATTCACCAACGATATTCTCACAGGCATCCGTCAACAAATATACTATTGAACGAGCTACCTCTTCCGGGGTGCTTATTCTTCCAGAAGGCAGTGCTTCTTCAGAGATTTCTCTTTGTTTTTCGTAACTCCGACCTTCTCGTTTACCAATGTTAGCTATCGCCTGCCTTCCCATTGGCGTATCAACGAAACCTGGACAAATAGCATTCACACGCACATTATATTCAATAGCTTCTATAGCGAGGGACTGAGTAAAGCCAATTATAGCAAATTTAGAGGAACTATAAGCAATATTGCTATGGGTACCTCGCAGACCTGATAAAGAAGATAGATTAACAATGGATCCGCGTTTTTGTTCTTTCATATCTTTATAAACTTCCTGAGTAAGCAGAACAGTAGAGAAATAATTTAATTCCATAGGTTTCCGCAGCTGCTCTTCTGTAAGATCATCGAGCGGGGCTCCCCCTCCGATACCTGCTGAATTAACAAGCCCCGTAATCGGACCTATGGACTCCTTCGCATTTTGTACTAACTGTTTCCGGTCGTCCTCAATATTTATATCTGCTGGACCTACAAAAACCTCTGCCTTTGAATTAAGTTTTTTACACTCTTCTTTTAACGACTCTAACTTCTCTTCGTTTCTACCAGTAATCGTTATATGTGCCCCTGTGCGGACAGCTTCTTTAGCTGCTTCATAACCAATTCCGCCCGTGGCTCCCGTAATCAGAATGTGTTCCCCAATTAAAGCATCGTTTGAAAAAACCGTCATAACTTCGCAGCCTCCTTTGTTATCAGATAACCTTCCCTTCACCTGATTAAACCCTTTCCATTATTTAAGAAACTCTCGTTTTAAATTATTTAAAAATAATAAAACACTAACCACCCAAAGAGTTTTTTTCATAAAAAAGTCAGCGTTTCTGAGACATAAGATGCCACTAAACGCTGACCCACCACGGAACTTCTTTTTTCATAAGATCCGACAGGTTTATTCTTTTGTAATTTCTTCTCATAGCTACCGTCACCACTGTTTTAGTTATTTCTTCTTGTTCTGCTTACGGAAAGAAAATAACGCCTTTCCAGACCGCGTGCGCTTCATACCTTTGGTCTGAAGATCTGTTTTAGCTTCAGGACTGTTTTTGTAATCTTGTTCAAACATCTCGCGGGCTTTTGAATATAGCAGAGTCATAGTGGTGTACCTCCTTTTCTATTTAGGCTTATAAATATGTTTCCCCTGAAGGATCAGACTAAAACTTAAAATTTTCAAGAAAAACTATTCTTCAAACATTTTTTCTACTTTCATTTCAAAAATCATCAGCCACCCTTCTTTCCCTAATATCCGTTCTCCTTGTTCATAAAATCCATTTTTCTTATATACATGTTGAGCAGCGTAATTATTTACATTAACAGCCAGAACAATATATTCGACTTCTGGATAATGCTCTCGAACATAACAAGGGAGTTTTTTTAAGGATTCATTGGCATACCCTTTTCCCTGCTGGGAATAATCTATCATATAAGCTATGAGAAGAAGAGCGTTTTTATGAGGCGTGTATTCGGACACCACTGGACCGCTCTGTAGAACAAACATCCCGATTGGTACGTCATCTGCAAGAATGGTCACAGGGTTTCTTGTAGGATCGCCAGCAGCACACTCCACTGAATCCTCAGGCATTTCTGTATAGTGAGTCTGCTCTTTTGGTAAAGATAGCTGAGCAATTCCCTGGTAATGCTGTGATGTATATGGCTGCAATTGTACTAAATCCATATCTGTATTCCCTCCTACCCGCTATATACCCACTTTTTGCCAATATTGAGCAAAAAATTAGAAACCCTTTGCACCTATTCTTATAATAGAATTGGAGCACAATACGAGGAGGACGTTGTCATGTTAAAAGTAGCTGCTCTCGTTGGGAGTATTCGAAAAGATTCCTACAATATGAAGTTAACCAACTTTATAAAGGATCGATATAAGAACCATATGGATGTAAGAGTTATTCCTATCCGTGAATTGGCTCATTACGATCAAGATATTGAACATGAAGCCCCTGCATCTGTTCAAAATTTCAAAGCTCAATTAGCAGATGCAGACGCTTTTTTAATCGTAACTCCAGAATTTAACCATTCAATCCCCGGCGTACTGAAAAATGCTTTAGACTGGCTTTCCCGTGGCAACAAGGAGATGAAAGGTAAGCCCACTTTCATCGCGGGTGCCACGATGGGTGTGCTCGGCACAGTACGGGCACAGATGCACCTGCGGCAAATTCTGAATTCTCCAGGTATGTCCGCAAATGTCCTGCCAGGTAATGAAATCCTTGTCGGACAGATCCAGCACAAGGTGGATGAAAAAGGACTAATTACAGATCAGGGCACGATTGATTTTATTGATGGAGTGGTTGACGAATTTCTGAAATTTGCAGATAAGCAATACAGCAGTATTACTACTCCTTAAAAAAAGGTTCCTGTTTTATACAGGAACCTCTTTTTATTAGGTGCCGTTAAACGTCGTGGCTGATCTTCCCAACAGATTTATTAACGTAAACGATAGGACCGGATTGAAGAGGGCACAGCTTCAAGCTGTGTGGAGCAGGAAGCAAACCTTTTCCAACCCTCCATTTGTTCCACACAAAATCAGGAGCTTTATCTTTATAATTCAGCACATTGATTTAATGAAAATGTATGTTTAGAAATAAAACACACCGGTAATTTAATGTATAAAACCGATTGATAGTCTGTTGTACTTATCGCTTTATGGTTTCAAAACAAAACACTAAATAATATAAAAACCCTGCAGAATTTCATTCTGCAAGGCTTATAAGGATAAAATATTTTTAAAACTTATTCATATACGGTTACTTCTACATCTTTACGTCCAAAATCGAAAGCGTCGCCCTGGTTAGGAATAAATACGTCGATGCGGTCATTTTGAATAGCGCCGCCGATATCTCCTGCAACAGCTTTACCATATCCTTCAACGTAAACTTCAGAACCTAGTGGAATAACGTCAGGATCCACAGCGATAACTTTACGGTCCGGGTTCG
>NZ_JBAPTY010000154.1:0-5370 GCF_049282395.1 Halobacillus sp.
GGATAAACATGATCGGTGAGACCCCGGAAGTCGAAGACTGAGGAGGCTCAGCACATGCCCACGGAAAGCGAAATCGTCCCCCGAAGGACCTACAGACTAACCCGATATCTCGAAACTGAGTCTTCAAATATACGGCCCTATTGTTTGATAATCTCTACTTTATTTTTGAGGAAATCTGAAAATAAGAAAGCCGCACGCAGGACGTGCGGACTCTTATTTTTACGCACTCTTTTGTACAGAGTCGCGGTCATTCTTGAATATAGCTGATGCAGCTGTAAGTAGAATCCAGAAAGTGAAGACAAGTATGATGGCTCCAAAAGTAAACAACATCCAGTCACTGCCTTCAGCCCATGGCGCCCACTCTCCAAGCACTTGAGTAATCATCGCCCATAAGGTCATGAACATGAGGAAAACCATCGGAATCAGGGTTGGCAAGTAGCTTCGTCCCAGACGTTTCAGCCATATAGATACAAGTAGTAAACTAATACCGGCAAGCAGCTGGTTGGAAGTACCAAACAACGGCCATAATAGATAACCGCCGGAACCAAATCCTTTAGGTCCCTGAGGAATCAAAGTCAAAGCTGCACTGGAAACTACGGCAACTGTAGTAGCTACATGCGTTTTCGTAAGAGGAGTTATCTTATATTCAGTCCCAAGCTCTGCAATAATATAACGCATTAACCGGACCGACGAGTCCAGCGTGGTTGCTGCAAAACTAACCACAATAACGGAAACTATCGTAGAAGCGACTGCAACAGGAATACCAAGACCCGCAGCGAGCTGCCCGGCTCCCTGAATAAATACACCTAGACCGGCACTGCTTGCGGCCGTGAAACTACTGTAAGTTGCTGTAAACTCTCCTGCTGTTGGGAAAAACGTAACGACAGCTATAATAGCCACGAGCGCGAGCGCCCCTTCCCCTACAGAACCTAAATAACCTACAAATCTGGCGTCCATTTCATTGTCCAGCTGTTTGGAAGAAGTACCGGATGATACCAGTCCGTGGAAACCAGAAATCGCTCCGCACGCAATCGTAATGAATAACAGTGGAAACCAGGATGTATCTGCTGTCGAATTCGTCACAGGAGCCGTAATTTCAGGGTTCGTGAAAAGTAAACCTAAATACAATAAACCAAGCCCGACGATCAACTGGTGAGAGTTGATGTAATCACGCGGCTGAAGCAGTTTCCACACAGGAAGAGTCGAAGCGATATAAACATAAGCCATTAACACAACGATCCATACTAAAAAGGCCATGGAAGTAGCGCTAAGCCCAAAGGCCGAGGATGCCCCTTCGCCCCCGAAATATTTCACTAAATCAATTTGCAAAACGGGAACATAACTTGCCACAATAGCTGCCAAGTACATAACGGCAAGCGCTATAACAGACGGAAGCAGCATATTCCCTTTTTTCTTATACACGCTGTAGCCAATCCAAATGGCCAGTGGAATTTGAATAAATACAGATACGACGCTTGCCGGGAATGAAATAAACAAGTTTGCAATAACCCAGGCAAACACAGCGTTAACCATCAGTACTAATAGTAGAATAATGAATAAAAACAGCACTTTAGCTTTTTGACCGATCAGCTTGCTCGCCAGGGTCCCAACTGATTGTCCCTTATTCCTAACGGATAATACTAACGTACCAAAATCGTGGACTCCCGCTGCAAAAACGGTACCAAGCAGAACCCACAGAACAGCCGGAAGCCAGCCCCAATACACGGCAATAGCCGGACCAACAATTGGCGCAGCTCCAGCAACAGACGTAAAATGATGCCCCCATAGGACAAACTTATTGGTCGGCACAAAATCGACCCCATCCTTATACTGATGGGCAGGTGTTACATAGTTCGGATCCAGCTTATAGATTTTCTCAGCAATAAATTTCGAATAATACCTGTACCCGAGAATAAAAACAATACCTCCAACTACCGCAAGCCAAATACCACTCACAATACCCCTCCTCCTTTATGTATGCGTTTCCATACTTATGATATTATACTACAATTTTTTCCTATTCATCAACGCTGTTGACTGATTTATCAAAAAATTCAGCCGATTGTAGGATATATTGTCGATTGTGGAATTTTTAAGAAGGGCTAGGAAGATAGGCACATATGAAGGGCGACTTTTTAATGCTTAGGAAGCAGAAGAACTCATAAAAAAAGCTACAGACTCCATTTGAATAAGAGCCTGTAAGCTTATAAATACAAAACTATTCTGATGCAATACGGCCCAGGAAGAAGCCGTCAACCTGATCCATTCTTCCGCGCCAGAAGAATTGACCTTCGGCTGGAGTAGGGATTGAATCCCCATCTTAACATGCTGGCCGACTTTAACAATTAAATCAATCGGGGAAGTGATTAGTTTATGAATCATGACGTTTCCTCCACCTTCAATTTAATATTTATGAAATTATAAGCTGGCCACGGACCCGTATATTTAAATTCCACGCGATCCTTCCAGCGTTCATGGAGTTCGTTTACTTTTTCGTCAAACGCCTGTTCATTGCCCCGATCAATCAGGTAAGCTCCGTTTAACAACATCCTCTCTCCAACCGTTTCATTGGATTTCGAGGATTCGGACAATCTTACAAGCCGCGTATGAATATCTTTTTCGATTTCTGTTTTCATGTTGTTAAAGAAATCCTGGGCCATTTCACCGAGTTTAATCCGGTCAAAATATCCAGCGGCTTCCGATTTACTCGAGACCGTTTCTTTTTGCTTCATTACTTTGTTATTCTTGTTAACTTGATCTTCGAGCCATTCTTTTTTCCCCTCCACTTTAAGCCCGATTTCGATTTTGTTTTCAACTTCGGGAAATAGGCGGGCTAATTGAGGATATAAATTTTCGAGAAGGACTTCTGTGTCTTCCCGGGTTTGGAAAACGTTCCCGAAACTAATGGGTACCACAGAGGATTCACTTTCCATCACCCGGGAAATAACATTTTGGTGAGTCATTAAATGGTCTTTTTTCGGAGTGTAAATTTTCACCGGTGCTTCAGTAGCTACCATTGCAGCATCTTTATAATGGATGGTGAAAATTGAACGGTCTTCCCCTTCAAACTCAATGGTGCCAAAACTTTTTTCCTCGTTTGTTTGAATGCAGCAAAATACATAAATACCTAACTCTTCATCCATGTCTTCTACGCCTCCTACACCTTTTTGCATGCCTCTATAATCTTGCTTTGTAGATCTTCTTCTTGGTCGTCCGTGCATAAATCCAAGGTGAAGTATGTGATATCAAGGCAAAGTTCTTGAAATTCTTTGTCATCTCCATCAATCGGCAGTTGATAACGTTCAGCCACATCCGCAATCATGATAGATGCACGTAAACTTAAAGAAGAATCGCGGTTGTTGCATAAATCATTTACTCGATGAACAAAACTTACTATGGCTTTTGCTTTATCCTCATCAATATTCGTTCGTTCAGACACAATGCCGGCTTCGGCCTCTTGATCCAGCGACTTGAGCGGCAGCGATATCATACGATCCAGAAGGGCATCCTGTGTTTGATATACACCTACGTATTCTGCTGGATTACTGGTGAAAATGATCGAAAACTCCCGGTGAACTCTTATGTGAGAATCCTTGCGTTTCGTTCCGTATAATGGCAGAATTTTTTCTTCCAGAACGGATAAAAACAGATTGTTAACTTCCGGCTGCGATCTCGTAAATTCATCGTAAAAAACGGTGTACCCATTTTTCACAGCTTCATATACACGGCCCGAAACCCAGCCTTCCGTAACATTTTCCTCGATTTTTCTCACGGTCCGCACGTAATTATCGTTCACTTTTTTACGGTTATAGCCTTTAAACGCTCCAATTAATTCATCGTTTGATAAACTCTTATTCCCACTGATTAACACTACAGGGCGTTTTCTGGATTTAGCGATATGGAGAGCCAGCGTAGTCTTTCCGATTCCTGTTGGGCCCGTAAAGTGCACTGGATAACCTAACGATAAATAGCGCTGGGAACGCTTAATCAAATTTTGAAAGAAGGGATGGGCGTACACGCCTCGCTCTTCTTGAGGTTCAGCTTTTGTTTCCGTTAATTTTGTCATTTCCACCCCTCCGTTTCTTAATGTTCTACTTCAGTTTTCTCTTCTAAATCACTGCGGTAGCGTAAACTTATTCTGGAAAAACCAGTTACTTCATGGTTGTTATCTAAAAACACTTCATAAAGTCCAATCATTTGGTCATTAGCGTACTTTTTCATATATTCTTTTTCTTCAATAATTTCAACTAATGCTTTCCAGCCATCATCCTGCTTTTTGGCAGATATGATTTTATGAGGGGGAGCAATATTCTGATTAAAGAATTGAGTAACGTTGTCTAACAGTTTCATATTGAAAGACCCGCCTTTCTACTGAATAGATAGAGAAGGGGTTGGTGGAAAGACCAACCCTTCACTGTTTAAATACTGAATTCGCCTCGTTCATTGGATTCTTCGGAGTCTTGAGATTGGGAACCTACACGCTGCTCTGCAAGACGGCCTCCAATACCTTCCTCTTCTACTTCATCGCGCAGGAGACCAACAGCCTCTGCATAACGTAGCCAAGTGTCTACACTTGCGATCACCACTCTTGCTTCTACCGTAATTAATTCGATACCGACGACAGAGACACGTGCAAATGCATCAATTACAATCCCTTTATCAAGAATACGGTCTACTACCTCTGCGAGACTGGAACTATCTGTTGATTTTTGAATAGCCATTTTCATTCTCCTTTCAAATTTTATCCATGATATGTTTTGATATCTTCAATTCCCTTCACATCTTTAGGACCTTTAACGTTTGGAGAACTTTTGATGTCATTTAGCCCCTTAGCATCTGTCGACCCCTTAATGCTTTTGGAACTCTTGAGCTCATTCACTCCTTTTAGATCGGTTGAGCTTTTCACCTGCGGAGCACTTTTCATTTGACTGAGCCCCTTTATATTAGAGGGACCTTTAAGCTTGGAAGAGCTCCTGACATTCGATATACCTTTAATACTTTCTACACCCTTAGTTCTTCTATCAGAGTTTCGAGAGCGTTGGCTTTCTTTTATTTTTTCTTGAAGCTCTTCCCCAGACTCTCTTACAGAAGCAATTTTTTCACGGAGCTTCAAAAGTTTTTCCTGCAGCTTCTTCTCAGCTTCTTCAGCTCTTTCATGAACTTTATTGGCATTTTCCTGCTTCTTCTCTTCGAGGTTGGTTCTTAATTGTTCAATTTCTCTTCGCAGTTGTTCTTTATATTGTTGGGCTAAATAGTCACTGGCTTCATCCTGCGCTTCTTCCGTAACTTCCTGGGAAGCATCCTGGATTTCATCAGTGGCTTCATCCGCGAATTCAAAAGGGTGCTCTGTTCTCCTTTTGAGTTCAGAGA
>NZ_JBAPTY010000155.1:0-4832 GCF_049282395.1 Halobacillus sp.
GGATAAAGGGTGCTCACTTGAACGACTCCTTTTCCACTGGCAGAATAAAGTAATTTCCGTGGAGCATGGCCCAATCGAAGGGCAGCACGGCTCAATTGAAGATGAGCACGGCCCAATCGAGGGTCAGCACGGAATATTTGCGACGAACCAACGCAAAAATTTAACAGAATTAAAAAAGAACTCCAGAATTTAAGGAGTTCTTTTTTAATATCCATATTATCATCCACAGTCTGATTCTACTGTATCTTCCGCTCCGCACTTTGAGTAAGCTGATTCAGGTAGAAATCTTTGAGTGACAGGTCAGGTCCAAAAGGGAAAAGTTGTTCGTTTCTATCAGATGGCTGTTCCTCTTTAGGGGATTCCTGTTTGGAAAGTTCCTGTTTAGCCTGTTCGCCGGTAGATTTGTAACTAATATGAAACTCTTCTTGATAAATAGGGGTCTCATTCATCGCTTCTTGCTGCTTCATGCCGGATATCCATGTCTCGAAATTATAGGTCCCACGGTCAATAATCACACATAGATCTTCCAGTGACTGAGTCAGCTCTATTAAACAATCCATACCATTTTTTAAGATGATCCCTTGTTTCCGAGCTTTTTCTATCGAATGTTCCAGTTTATATGGCTCTTCTTTATAACTAAATTCTACATAACAGCTGCTGCGGTCCCAGTTGAACGTAAAATCTTCAATTTTCAATCGCTTCATCACATTGACCAGATTCGTTTCCACCATACCCTGCTCTTTATACGGCATGAACTTTAATAGACTATTCTTGAACATCCCCACGAACACTCCTTTTTGTTTTTCTGATTTTTATAGCGATTCCCTTATACCCATTTAGTTCGACAAAAGGGAGAAAATCCCTGTAAAAATCGTTTTACATTTATCGCTATGATTTTCAAGAATTCCCCTGAAAATCCGACATTTCTGAATACATTCTCCATTGGTTATACACTTGTTTTCCTCACTAAAATTGAGTTTTCAAAGGGGCTTTGAAATAATAGAACCAGTGTGTTCGAAAGGATAGAAGCACAGATTGTCTTGATGGGAGGTTATTAGTAATGAAAGGAAAAGGAATTATTCTCGTCTTCCTGGGTGCGGCAAGCTTTGGCTTCACCCCTATATTTGTAAAAACAGGCTTTCAATATGGGTACTCTCTGGGGGAGTTAAATATTGTCCAAATGTTCGCTGCCTTTGTCTTACTGTGGGGCTTATCTTTTTGGAAAGGGCTGCATGTAAAAGAAATTCAAAGATGGGACCTTGTCAAAATTGCTGCTACAGGCAGTACGGTTGGACTGACGGGTATCTTTTATTACGGAGCGATGCAGTACCTCCCCGCTTCTATTGCGATTATTCTGCTTTTCCAATTTGTCTGGATCGGTATGCTGTATGAATGGATTTTCACCAAAACTCCACCTGAACGCATTCACTTGATTTCCCTGGTCGTCACACTTACGGGGGTCGTGTTAGCTTCAGGACTTACAAATGGTGGTTTCAATTTACACCCGGTCGGTCTTCTACTCGGACTGTTGTCAGGGTTTTCCTATGCCGGCTTTATTTTTTTTAGTGGTCAGGTGGCTGTTGATTCCCACCCTATACTGCGAAGTTCACTTATGGTGACGGGATCTTTGGTGCTTGTGATGCTCATCTTCATCCGCGACATTCCTACCGTTCCCGTCCTGGACATGCGCTTATGGACGATTGGTGCTGGGATTGCCCTAGTAGGAGCCGTTATTCCTCCTCTGTTCTTTGCGGGCGGTGCTCCACTTATTTCGGGTCGTCTCGCTAATGTGCTGAGTTCTGTGGAACTTCCAGTCGCCATTATTTCAGCCATGCTGATTCTTTCAGAAACGGTCACCTTTTTGCAGTGGGTCGGCGTTTTTTTGATCCTTGCAGCTATTTTTATAAATGAGTTTGGCGGTAAGCTGATGCGGGGGGAACAACGGCATCAAGTGAGCTAAGTGCTTCTGTTTTTTTGCAAAAGATAACCTGATTCATTTATGTAATGAATTCATCTGGTTAAGCGATTTCCCCGCTCATCCTTTCCTTATTCAAAAGCTGACACTCAAAAAAGTTGTTGACAGATGATTAAGTAAAAAAGTACAATATTCTTTAAATTCATAATTTTCTTATCGAGAGCGGTGGAGGAAACTGGTCCTTTGATCCCGCGGCAACCTGTTTTATAAACAAGGTGCTCATTCCAGCAGACATTTTCTGTCTGAAAGATAAGAGTCGGGACATTTAAACCAACCCTTCTATTTTTCTTACAGAAAAGTAGAAGGGTTTTTTATATTTTAAACGGAGGGGACATGAAATGACAGTTCAGCAAACACAGAAGAAGTCAGCATTACGTTCGATTGACACACAAAGCAAGCGCACCAGCCAGTTTCAGAATGCGCATTCCATTCGGGACTTTACGTTTACAATTGATGAACCCGAGAAACTTGGAGGTTCTAATGAAGCATTAACTCCTATGGAATACATCACTGGATCGCTTAACGGCTGTTTCATGATTGTGGTCGAAATGGTGGCGAAGGAAAAAGAGTTAACGATTGAAAAACTGGAGGCAGCTTCAAGCGGGGATATCGATCACAGAGGGTTGTTCGGGACAGCTGATGTGAGCCCCCACTTTCAAACCGTGACGCTTGAGGTGGACGTTACATTTGATGAAAAAGAAGTCGACGAAGAAGATTTTATTCAACACGTTCAAAAACGCTGCCCGGCTTACAACTTGTTTAAGGATGCAAACGTAAAGATTGAAGTAATCTGGAACATCAACAAGGAGGTACAAACATGAGTTCATATGGAATTTGGATGATTTCACTTGCCTTATTATACACGCTCGCCCTCATCATCGTTGGTAATGTGGCGAAACGAAAAGCCAATCGCGGCGAGCAATATTTTGTAGGGGGACGGACATTTAGATGGTGGACCGTAGCCTTTTGTATAACTGGCCTCTTCTCAGGTTCGACGTACATATCGATTGTCGAGCTTTCCTACCTGACAGGAATTTCCGCCATCTGGTACGGAGTCGCAGAAACATTACAAGTCTTACTGATTGCCTTATTATTAATCAAATCGTTTCGTGAGAAGTTAGTTGTAACCATCTCGGGGTTAATCGGCGATCAATTCGGCAGACGTGCTAAAGCTTTATCAGGTGCGATTACAGCATTCGCCTTCCCAATGTGGTCCGTCGCTACAGCGATTGCTTTTGCTTCTGCCTTTCACGTGTTTACCGGCGTTTCGTTATCCTTGTCCGTCGCTTTTACAGCGATCTTACTATTTGTTTATTTGCAGTCAGGCGGTATGTGGGCTGTTGCCTTTACACAAACGATGAACACGATTATTTTTGCCATTATGTTTATCATTGGAACCGTGGCCTTCTTCATCAACCCGGGCATCTCCGGCTTACAACAGCTTGCAGCCGAGCAGCCGAGCATGTTTGATTGGGGAGGCGCAGGCCTTCAAGTAATCCTAGTATGGTTTGCCACTTTCCTGGTAAACGTGATTCTAGCGCAGGCAGCTTTTCAAATGGCCTTATCCTGTAAAACGCCTGAAGAAGGACGTAAAGGCTTAATCGTCGCAGAAGTGATGAGTGTTCCTTTTATTCTATTGGGTATTCTATTTGGCTTATCTGCCGCTGCGGTCGTTCCTGACGCAAGCCTCGGACTTGTTGCTCTTCCCCAATATTTAATGGAAGTACTGCCCGCTCCATTCGTCGGCCTGTTCTTCTTAGGCATCTGGGCATGTGCTCTCGGATGGGGCGCGCCTTGTCAGTTCTCAGGAGCCACCAGTCTTGGGAAAGACGTCGGAAGCGCCATTTTCCCTGGGGCCTCTCCAGAACAACTAGTTAAATATACTAAGTGGTCGCTGCTGTTGCTGACAGGACTCATGATCATTTTCGGATTCCTTCGTACAGAACAATCCGCATGGTGGAACGTACTCGCCTGGACCATGAGAAACTCCGCCACATTTGCACCGGTAGTCGCAGCATTATTCTGGCCACTTGTCACAAAGCGAGCTGTCCTCGGCTCCCTATTTGGTGGGTTCGCAGCAGGATTAATCTGGTATCACTTAAGTAATTGGCACCCGGCTGATTTCTTCTTGAACATCCACCCGGTTTGGGTAGGTATGAGCGTCAACATTCTCGTCATGGTCCTGTTTACGGTTGCCTTCAACTATGGAAATTGGAAGATTACCAACAACCGGTCTGTTAAAGGAGTCGCTGTGCTGGCTTCTATTGCCGTGCTGCTTGTCGTCAACGCATTGTTCTATGAATCCCTTCACGCCGCTGGTGTTGTAGGTTTGACCCTATTCCTTAATGTACTAGCCGTATTTATCGGAAGCATTATTTATATTAAACCGAAAGCGGCCGAAGCATCTGTACAAAAGAAAGTGGTATCTTAAAGATAGAAGGAACCGCTTTAAAAGTGAAAGCGTTCAGGTCTTAAAGAGAAAATCTTAACACACGGAAAGAGATCGAATAATAAAAAGCTTAGAGGAGATAAGCCTCTAAGCTTTTCAATATGTTGAAAATTCTTAAAGATTCCCGACCATACAGTCCTAGAAGAGGGAGTCTTCTAC
Organism: Halobacillus sp.; assembly: GCF_049282395.1. NCBI lineage: Bacteria > Bacillati > Bacillota > Bacilli > Caryophanales > Bacillaceae > Halobacillus > Halobacillus sp. Next base: position 4,584 of record NZ_JBAPTY010000155.1, read on the forward strand.
CGTAATTCGATAAAATCTCTAAAGAAGTTACTGAGTTGTTTTGACTTCTATTCAATCCAACATTCAAGGTAATATCTTAAAGTCGTGTTACGCTAAGAATGATAAAACTTATAGTAATCCTACTAAGCGATCGAAAGAATCTGCAAGATCCCTCAGCGAATTTTGCAGAGCTGTACTATCAACTTCTTTTAACCATTGGAAATCTTGTTTGATTTGTGTCAGTTGTTTATTGCATTTTGCATAAGACAA
>NZ_JBAPTY010000156.1:0-7861 GCF_049282395.1 Halobacillus sp.
CATCATAAACCATGAGGAGGATTTCGAGCTCCTAATTTCGCAAGGTCCGGAGGGGGACGATGAAGACTTCTGCGGGATGAACATGATCGGTGAGATCCCGCAGGGCTGTTAAGCCCGAGGAAGCTCACCTCATATAAGAAGTTCGACTAAGATCGCCACGTCCTGTGGCAACGTCGAACGACCCTGCGTCGTGTAGGGCCGGAAAGCGAAATCGTCCCCCGCAGGACCTTCCGCTCAACAAATGTCTCGAAATCAAGTCTTCAAGTAATGGGAGCTTATCTTTAACATTCAACGGTTCTCAAGCATCCTCAATAAAAAAGGCTGCCACATCACATGTGGCAGCCTTTTTTTAGCTATTAATATCCGTATTCAGCTAACAAACCTTCGACTTTAGGAGTTAATGTTTCCCATTCAGCATTCGGTAATTTATTTACGGTAATAAAATTTTGGAAGCCGAACACATTATCTACTCCATCAAAGTTCATGAGATCATTTAAAATTTTATAGTCACTTGTCTGTCCAGGCATAACAGATACACTGCCATCCCCTTGGAAAATCATTGAATCAGTCGTAAATTTACGAGCATTCGGATTTGGTGTTTCTTCTACTTTTACTGCCATTTCGCATCCTCCTCTATAACATCTTTACCTATTTTATCAGATATTCTTCCAACTCTAAACTGAAAGCTAATATTCCATTAATTTCATAAAAACTGTGTTACAATGAAAACACTTTTTAGGAGGTGTTTTATGGAAACGCGACTCATTGATGTGTTGCAGCCCATTAAAGATAACGATTATCAACTGCCTGAAAACCAAAGCCTGCAGGAGCTGACAACGATGATGCTCCAGAAGATTGGTTCGGTTCATCCAATACTTAGGGACGATCTGATCCATACTATTTTTACAACGTTTATTGAACGTGGTCACTACAGCCATGAACAATTAAAAAATATATTACACTCCATATTAAATAAAAACTATCTCTTTTACCGGATCGGTACGTCTAAAAAACAGGAAGATGCAGTTTTTAAACGAAGTTTTTCTGTTTTATTAATTCCCCCCATCATGGAAAAACATCGGAAGATGCCCTTCTTAAAAGAAGCAGAGGTCCATAGAGTGTGGGACCATCTCAAAAGGTATATGCAGCAGGAATCAGACCACCGGGGATATGTTGAAGGGAAGGGCTGGGCCCATGCAATGGCTCACGCATCCGATGCTCTTTATCATGTGGCTTCCTGTGATGAAATTACAGAAGCGGAAATACGAGAGATGCTGCCGATTATTAAAGCGCAGTTTCTGATTGACCATCCCTATTTATTTGATGAAGAAGAACGGATGGTAACCGCGGTTATGATTATGTTTAAGAAAATTAAGCCGCAGGTGCGAATGGAGTGGCTGGAAACCCTGCTCTATGTGCGGGAAAGCTGGCAGGATCCTCGCGAGGATATTATAATAAACAACAGTAAGCATTTCCTGAGAGCCCTGTATTTCCGTATGCTGGAAGGAGATCATCGGGATCTTCGGCAGGTTTTAGAAAACCTGCTCCGTGAGCTTAGAAAACAAGAAGCCTATTGATAAATATGGGGGAAAAGCTATGATTCGCTGGGGATTTTGGATTGGTACAACTTCCGGACTCATACTCGGCTTTTACATGTGGCTGGTCGAGCTAGTAACGGGTAAAAAAGTTTATACATTGCTTATGAATGTTGATTTTATTCCCGTCATTGGAAGCATTGAATGGCCGGCTGCGATCGAATGGCTTTTTCACTTAATTATTTCCTGGATTATTGGGGTCCTGTATGTTTATGCGGTCAGGCGCGTCCTGAAGGATACTAAACGTAATCGCTGGTCTCTTGCTTTGATCTTAAGTGCGTTTGCCGCCACCAGTTATGTGCCGCTTACGCTTCTCGCTATTAAGGAAACCCCGGCGTTAACCGATGGCGCGGCTATCTTATATTGGTTAATCGGGCATGTACTGTATGCTGTCGTCTTGAAAATATCCTATTATCGTTCTTGATCCATGTTAAAGCCCGGGAAATGAAGGTCCCAGGCTTTGACCATATTTTAATTCGTATAGACCTGACAGATCTGTTTCATAAACGAATTCCCTCGGCAGCGAAACCGTTTCATACGACTGAGTTGTTTCAAAACACTTTTAAAGAATGGTAAGTATAGTGCCGGATCCTTAATATCCATTGGGGATAATTTCATGAATGAGATTGCTCCAGCTCTTGCGCTTGGAATGAAAGCTATATGGATCCATCAGCCCGGGTCTGAATGGAATCATAAGGATTTAAAAATTGTGAAGAGTTTTGAAGAGTGCACGAAGACATAAAAAAGATACAGCCATTCATCCAGTGAAGCACGATTCAAAAGGAAGAATGGCTGTTTCAAATTCAGAAAAAATTAGGGGGTACATATAAGATACCCCAAATCCAATAATTATAACTCCTGCTAAGGACGCAGTTTTTAATAATTAAAAGGGGTAAAAAAGACCAGACTGGAAATCCAGCCTGGTCTTTTACATGATTTATCGCAAACTTTGATGGTGGTTATCAAGCTGTTGTTCCAACTGCTGTAGCTCTTGTTTCTCTTGTTGAGAACATTGGCTATATGCAGATTGAATCGCTTGTTTAGCCGCTTGCATGTCTTCCTGGCCCATCTGTTGGCTACCATTGCCATCACGGTTCTGTGTGAAACGGTTTACCGCTTCACGCGCGTTTTCAAAAAGGTTTCTGCCCTTCATTTAAAACCCTCCTACCGTATGCTGATCAGATTCGATTTCTTTTCGTTTAGCGTCTGAAAGCCTTTTAGGCTCCATCTTGCTTTCGTCATACTGACGAACTTCTGTCCAGCGTTCTTCGTTGCGATCTTTCTGTTTTTGCTGTTCCATGACAAGCCCTCCTGTCATAAAAAAAGCCTGAACGTTTTTCACGTTCAAGCTTAGTATGGAGAATTGCCTGTAATCTAACCTAGGAAAATGTTGACTTACATGGCTTTTTTATTAAGTTTTAAATATTCGTTCAAGAATTCTCCTATGCCGTTTTCTTCATTTGAATGCGTAACGTGTTTCGCGACACCTTTTAGTTCATCAATGGCGTTCCCCATAGCTACTCCGACACCGGCGTAATCAATCATTTCCAGGTCGTTGTCTTCATCGCCAAACGCAATAATACGATCCTGTGGAATGTGGAAGTAGTGAGCGATTTTATGAAGACCTACCGCCTTATTCAGCCCCGCCCGGACGATTTCAATCACATGCCACGGTGCGCCCCATTTACGATGATCAATTAAAGAAGCGTGCACATCCAGTTCTTCGCGAAGCCTCTGGATTTTATCTTCCTCCGGGTGGATTAGAATGGAGGTAGGATCATCTTTTAAATTCGAATGCAAACGTCCAATACTGATGGGATTGTCGTTTTTCGTTTGGAAAATGCTCATAATTTCTTCATCATGCTGATCCAAATACACTTGGTCCATGACTTCTGCCAGAATATTTTTGACACCCAGTTCCTGACAGGTATCGATAATTTTATGAGCGGTGCGAATTGAAAGCGGGGAGTGAAGCGCATCCCACTTATGATCTGTAGGGTGGTGGATTAAAGCGCCATTAAAGTTAACCATTGGCGTCTTAAGTCCTAATTCATGATAGAAATCGATGCTTGCTCGATGTGGACGCCCTGTCGCAATCACCACGATGTGACCTTGACGTATGGCATTAAGCACCACTTCTTTTGTTTCAGCGTTGATGACTTTATCATCCGTCAGAAGTGTGCCATCCAGATCCAGTGCTATTAAATGTTGTTTGTCCATATCTTCACCTCATTTGTATGTATAGTGTAGCGGTAAGAAAGGTGAGTTGTAAAGAATTCCCGCCTGTATCACCTAACACTTCCCAATTCTATCGGGCAGTGTTACGATTATACTATAACCCACTTTTGTAATAGCTATTTAAACAGGACGTAAAGATTAGTTAGAAAGGAAACACGTTGATGATCGGAATTCAAAGGAAAACATTAAAAGGCGTACCAACACTTACCGTAGTTGATTCAGCAAAACAAGAGGAGCCGATGCCTGTATTTATTTACTTCCACGGCTTTACTTCAGCGAAGGAGCACAACCTTCCTCAGGCGTATTTACTGGCAGAAAGAGGTTACCGTGTCATTCTACCTGACAGTGCCTACCACGGCGAACGTGATCAGGATCTGTCCAAGGATGAGCTGAATTTTAAGTTCTGGGATATTGTATATCAAAACTTAAAAGAACTTCAAGATATAAAAGACGAACTTGATCGAGAGAACCTTATTAAAGACCGGCGGATCGGCGTTGGAGGCACATCCCTTGGAGGGATAACGACGAGCGCGGCTCTAACCATGTATCCATGGATTCAGGCCAGCGCAGTCATGATGGGTTCTCCGAAACCAGTTGATTTTGCTAAGCAATTGGTTGATGAGATCGAATACTTCGGGCTTCAGATACCATTGTCAGAAGAAAAAATGAATGAGCTCTTTGATTTTCTCGGAGCGATTGATCTATCCAAACAAATGGACAAACTATACGGAAGACCTCTTTTCTTCTGGCATGGCGATGCGGATCCTGTTGTTCCATTTGAGCATTCATACGATTTTTATAACGAAGCCATTAAATATTATAAAAATCCGGAGAACATCCGCTTCTTAAGAGAAGTCGGCCGAGACCATAAGGTTAGCCGCTTTGCTATCCTGGAAATGGTCAATTGGCTTGAATTAGTTCTATAACGGAATCGATTGGTTTATTCTGAGTCGATTTTTGTTTATAATAAAGTTTGAACACATGTGAAGGGGGAAAATTTATGAGTACAGCAACTGAAGAAAATGCGTTGGGTGCCCTTGAGAATGTCATTGACCCTGAACTCGGTATTGATATCGTGAATCTAGGACTTGTCTATGGCGTCGATATAGATCCAGACGGCAATGCGACCGTAACAATGACGTTAACAGCGATGGGCTGCCCGCTCGCCGCTCACATCGAGCAGGATGTTAAAGGCTGCTTAGCTGACCTGCCGGAAATAAATCAGGTAGCTGTTAATATTGTCTGGAATCCACCTTGGACGAAAGATCGTATGAGCCGTTACGCTAAAATCGCATTAGGAATCCCAGATTAATGAACTTGGCCCCTGCCGTATAAATTAGGCAGGGGTTTTTACATAAATACGCAGAGGAGAGGGAATCACAATGAACCACCAGACCCCAGTATTTCAAGTAGTAGGATACAAAAATAGCGGAAAAACTTCCCTCTTATCTGAATTGATTGCCTATGGTGCGGAAAACGAAGAGCATGTAGCTGCGATCAAACATCATGGTCATGATGAACCATTGAAAGTCATGCATCATGGCACAGACAGTTACCGTCTGCACGAATCCGGTGCTTTTATGACAGGAGTGGATAGTCCGGGTCGTCTTCAACTGGAGCTTAATCATCCGGAAGGGTACCCGCTTGAAAAGCTTGTCTCCTTATACCGCTTTTTTACTCCGGACTTAATCGTCGTTGAAGGATTTAAACAGGAAGCCTACCCGAAAGCGGTTATTATAAAAAGAGAAAGAGACTTAGAACTGCTCAAGCTTGAAAACATCCGACTGGTCGTCACATGGGACGATTCCCTCACAAGCCATCTGGAACTTCCCGTTTACAAGCTGGAACAATGGAAGGAACAATTGCCTGAAATCTACAAACTGGCGAAAGGAGCATGAAGCTTTGGGGAAACACTTTTGGATCTCAGACCAGCCCTTAGTTATACAAGAAGTGGTGGATATCGTAACCAGGAGAAACGCAGGGGCTATTAACACCTTTATTGGAACAGTACGAGAATTTACTAAAGGAAAACGAACCCTTTACCTGGAATATGAAGCCTACAAGGTGATGGCAGAGAAGAAATTAGAGGAAATTGGTCATGAAATCAACGAGAGGTGGCCGGATGCAGAAACGGCTATTGTCCATCGGGTTGGCCGCCTGGAAATCACCGATATTGCGGTCGTTATCGCGGTCTCCACACCTCATCGTGCCGACTCTTACGAAGCGAGCCGCTATGCGATTGAGCGGATTAAAGAAATTGTGCCTATTTGGAAAAAGGAACATTGGGAAGATGGCGAGCAATGGATTGGTGATCAAAAAGAAACGAAACAGGGAATTCCTGCGAAGGGAGATGCATCAAAATGAATCGAATTTTATTTTTTGCAGGTCTTAGAGAGCAGGCCGGGGAAGAAAGCATCGAACTGGATGTGAACGGCCGTTCCATCGGAGAGCTGAAAGAAACATTATCAAGCCGTTACGCTATCGATAAAGTGAAAGAATCCATGGCAGCTGTGAATGAGGAATTTGTCCAGGATGAAGAAATCGTAAAAGAAGGAGATACCATTGCCTTTATCCCACCGGTTAGTGGTGGTTAAAAAAGTCAGCCCGCTACAGAAGCAGGGCTGACTTTTTTGGTGAACGTGATGGTTGTTTTTCATTAAAGGATTATTACGCATTAGGGCCGGATTGTGTAAGACTCCGTTTCGAGATATTTATTGAGCGGAAGGTCCTGCGGGGGACGATTTCGCTTTCCGGCCCTGCATGACGCAGGGTCGTTCGACGTTGCCACAGGACGTGGCGATCTTAGTCGAACATCCTTTGTGCTGAGCCTCCTCGAGCAAGCTCTGCGGGGTCTCACCGATCATGTTCATCCCATTCTTACACTATTTTAGTCGTACTCGAAAATCAGAACATAAACGACTAGGAGAGCTATCCAGCTTCAGCACCTAGCGTCTAGTGAGACTTCCCTCGCTTCTGTACGATAAGGCAACATCGAATCGCTCCGCTCTTCGTGTTTTCTTTATCTCCGCCAGCTCAGTCCAGTCCATACGCCGCTGACCAAGGTGCTTCCGCTTTTAACCTAGGAGTCTTCATCGTCCCCCTCCGGACCTTGCGAAATAGGGAGTTCGAAGCCCTCTACGAAGATGTCTGCTAAATGAAGATCGTTTATGTCTCGAGTGTCTGGGTGATGGAACAAGACGAGTTGTTTCCGTAGCCAGCCCCTCTTATTAAGCAACGGATCCAAGATATCTCAAAACTGAGTCTTACACAATCCGGCCCTGTTGTGCTGTAAGCATAAGGAAATATCAATAAGAATTTTTAATAGAGCGTTCTAGTCAGAAGCCGCTGTGGCGTGTTGGTCACAGCGGTTTTTAGTAGAAAAAAATTATTTTTTCTGAATACATTTTTCATAACTTTTTATTAGAAAAAGACATTTTTCCATAAATAAGTTAAAATAATAGATGGTATAGAAGTCGAGGAAAGGGATGTGACAGTGTATGGCACTGAAGATCTTAGTTGTAGACGATGAAAAGCCGATTGCAGATATATTGAAATTCAATTTAGAAAAAGAAGGATATGAAGTCGTGTGTGCTTATGATGGTGATGAAGCCATTCAAAAAGCAGACGAAGAAGACCCTGATTTAATTTTATTAGATATTATGCTTCCGAATAAAGACGGAAACGAAGTCTGCCGTGAAGTGCGCAAGAATCATAATATGCCGATTATTATGCTGACAGCTAAAGACGCTGAAATAGATAAAGTGTTAGGACTTGAAATGGGTGCCGACGATTACGTGACCAAACCGTTCAGTAATCGCGAACTGATTGCCAGAGTTAAAGCTAATTTGCGGCGTCAGCAGCAGGAGCCGGAAGACAGCTCCCAGCAGCCTAAAGACATAACGATAGGAAGATTATCGATTCATCCTGATGCTTATACAGTAACGCGTGACGGCTCCTACATTGAGCTGACTCACCGTGAATTTGAATTATTACATTACTTAGCCCGTCATATCGGACAAGTCATGACG
>NZ_JBAPTY010000157.1:0-5167 GCF_049282395.1 Halobacillus sp.
TCATGATCGACTTGATTATTATGTTCTTTTGCATAATTAATTAAAATGTGGGTCAATTCCTTATAACTCATACTCTTATCCGAATCTTTCGAGAAGGCTTCAGAATTCGTGGACAGAATATAGTCATGCTTGGAAGCTTCTTTTGGTTGATCTTCCTTATAATGATTTGTTGTTTTCTCTATTAAAAGGTCGGCTGGAATATTGGCGCCGTATTTCTTTAAATCTTCATCCGTCTCGGCAAGTGTTTTTAAAATTGCGGACGTATCCATATCCTCATTTCTCTCTTCCAGACGTTCCAGGCGGCGAATTAAATCCTGCTGTTCGTCCGTAAGCTTCTCGATCATTTCCCGCAGATGCTTTTTTTCCTCTAGTATATTTTCTAAACGCATCGCTATCGCTTGTTTTAAGGTAAACATGCGCTAGGACCCTCCTTTAAACGTACCACTTATAGAATCATGATAGCATATGAAAAAGGAAGGTTATTCTAAAACCTCTCGGATATTTAAAATTTGATTAAAAAGTTGCTGTTATTCCATTAGTCTACCCTTCTTTTTTTGACAACGGACTAAAGGTATATCGAAATCGATCCTTTCAACATGATCGGTGAGATGCCGAAAGGTTGTTAAGCCCGAGGAAGCTCACCACAGGAGAGGTTCGACTAAGAACGCCGCGTCGTGTGGCACCGTCGAACGACCCTGCGTCGTGCAGGGCCGGAAAGCGAAATCGTCTCCCGGAGGACCTTCCCCATAAACCAATATCTCGAAATCAAGTCTTCCAGTATGGAAACCTTGGCTGTAAACTGAACACGGAGATTTAGCAGGTCCTTTTAAAAGGAAAAAGGCAAGCTGATCGTTTCCTGTACAGCTTACCAATTCCCTCTATTTTCTATTAAAAGACATTCTTTTTTCTAAGACTGAACGCGGTATACACGAGCTTCGTAAGGCTTGAGCTGAAGAGTTCCACCTTCTTCTTTCTCTGAAGGATAGTTGCCGATCAGCCGTTCAGCCTGCTCCACCGCAAAGGATTCGCTTACCGAGTAGTCGATCGCTTCATTCGTAAAGTTCGCTACGACGAGCGCTTTTTCTCCGTCGAGCTCTCTTGTATAAGCGTAAACCTGCTCATCTTCAGGGTCGAGAAGCTGGTAAGAACCATAAATAAGCACATCATGATTCTTCCTCACTTGGATGAGCTCTTTGTAGTAATTGAGTATTGACTGGTCGTCTTTCTGCTGCTGTTCTACGTTGACCGACGTATAATTCGGGTTTACCTTGATCCACGGTTCAGCATCTGAAAAGCCGGCGTACTTCTCATCGCTCCACTGCATCGGCGTTCGCGCATTATCTCTTCCTTTTACAAAAATGGAATGCATGATTTCCCGCTTATCTTTCCCTTTCTCCGTGACCTGCTCGTTATACCAGTTATGAATCTCAACATCCCGATAGTCTTCGATCGAATCAAACTGGACGTTGGTCATTCCGATTTCCTGCCCCTGATAAATATAAGGTGTCCCCTGCATCAATTGGTAAAAGGTCGCGAGCATCTTAGCGGACTCCTGGTGATACTCCTCCGCATCACCAAACCTGGAAACCGAGCGGGGCTGGTCATGGTTCTCCAAGTACAGGCTGTTCCATCCCTTGCCATTCAAAGTGGTCTGCCAATCCGTCATAATTTCTTTCATATGGGAGAGTTTCCACGGTTTAACGGACCATTTTCCTTCCTGGCTTCCCGGATCGCCGTCGATTTCCATGTGATCGAATTGAAAAACCATGCTGAGAACCCCTGATTCCTCGTCTGTAAACGCTGCCCCATCTTCAGGCTTCACCATCGGGGTTTCCCCTACGGTCATCACATCATAATGCTTAAGAGCCTGTTCATTCATCTCGTTCATGAACTCCATAAAGCGAGGACCATTGACGAAATGCTCTCCTCCCCACTGATACTTGTTATCTTTATTGGTAACCTCCGCATCCGGCAGGCCCGGCGTTTTGGAAATTAAATTAATCACATCCATTCGGAATCCATCAATGCCTTTGTCCATCCAGAAGTTCATCATGTCATACACTTCCTGCCTGACCTGTTCATTCTCCCAGTTTAAATCCGGCTGTTTGTCTGTAAAAAGGTGCAGGTAATACTGGCCGGTGGCTTCATCATAATCCCATGCAGAGCCGCTGAAGAAGGATACCCAGTTATTAGGTTCGGCGCCATTTTTTCCATCATGCCAAATGTAGTAGTCGCGATAAGGGTTGTCTTTCGACTCACGCGACTCTTGAAACCATGCATGCTCATCAGAGGAGTGGTTGACCACTAAGTCCATGACCAGGCGCATGTCCCGTTTATGAATTTCTTCAAGCATGTTCTCCCAATCTTCCATCGTTCCGAACTCTTCCATAATCGCCCGGTAATGGCTGATATCATAGCCATTGTCGTCGTTAGGAGATTGATAGACCGGAGACAGCCATAAAATGTCTACACCTAAATCTTTTAAATAATCCAGTTTCTGTGTAATTCCTCGTAAGTCGCCGATGCCGTCTCCATTCGAATCATTAAAGCTTCTTGGATACACCTGATAGACGACGCCTTCTTTCCACCATTTTCTTTCCATTTGATCGACCTCCTGTAAATTTTTAATTAGATTATTTTGCCTTAAACTATCCTTTAACAGAACCAGATGTGAGTCCAGCTACAATTCTTCTCTGGAAAATTAGAACGATGATCACGATCGGGATCGTCACGAGAACCGTTGCGGCCGTAATATCTCCCCATGGAATGGAGTATTGGCTTTGATAAAGCGAGATACCTACAGGCACCGTTTTCATCGCATCCTTTGTATTAATCGTGAGGGCGAATAAATACTCATTCCAGGCGGCAATAAACACAAGAATGGCTGTCGTAAATACGCCTGGAGCGGCTAATGGTAAAATAATTTTTCTAAACGTCTGAAACGGCGTTGCTCCGTCCAGTTTTGCTGACTCCTCAAGCGAATAGGGAATGTTCTGGAAAAATGTAGCCAGGATCCAGATCGCAAGCGGAAGACTGATGGTGATGTAAGGAATCACAAGCCCCGGATACGTGTTCCGCAGCCCGAAATCCGTCACAAAGTCGTAGATAGGCGAAATAATCGCAATGGGCGGGAACATGGATGAAGCGAGCACAACCCCAAGAATCACACTTTTAAACCTGATGGGCAGACGCGTCACGGCATAAGCTGTAAAAGCAGCACAGCCTATAGCCAAAATTGTCGTTGCCCCGGACACAATAAAGCTGTTCAGCATATAACGAAGCAGCGGACGTGTTGTTAAAGCAGATTCATACGATTGAAACGAAATGCCAGACCCGAACCACGCAAAAGGTGACCCGAATATATCCCCGAGGGGCTTAATGGATGTCAAGAATATCCATAGAAACGGAAACATGACAAGAAAGACAAAGACGATTAGAAATAGGTAAAACCACGGTCCTGCTTTTTGCTGCATAATGCTCCTCCTAACTGGGTAAGTTTAGTATCTTAACCTTTTTGTTTGCCTGCCATTAGATCAGAACCGATAAAGCGGATAAACAGCGTACTGATGATCGCTACACAGACAAAGACGATCACAGAGAGAGCCGACCCTGCCCCGAAATTCTGCTGGGCGAATAATACTTTGTAGGCGTAAACAGAAACAGCCTCTGTGGCGTTGGCTGGTCCTCCTCCCGTTAATACGTAAATCAAGTCGAATACCCGGAACGCGTCCAGGGTACGGAATAATAGCGCAACAAGAATCGTCGAACGAAGCATAGGAAGGGTAATCTTGTAAAACCGATTCCACGCATTCGCCCCGTCTACTTGCGCAGATTCATAGAGTTGATTCGGGATCGTCTGTAAACCTGCCAGTAACAGTAACGCCATGTAAGGTGTGGTTTTCCACACATCTGTGAAAATAATGGAGAAAATCGCTCCTGCACTTGTCGTCAGCAGTTGACCGGCATCCTGAATGATTCCGAGCTGCTCGAAATAGTGAGCGACCACTCCCGATTGTCCGTCATAAAGAAATTTCCAAATCATCGCAGACACGGCAGTTGGTATCGCCCACGGTACAAGTACCGATGCCCGAACCGCTCCTCTTCCGATAAACGCACGGTTAATTAAAAGAGCAATGGCAAGTCCTAAAACCAGCTCAAAGAATACCGAAACGACGGTAAACAGCGTTGTGACTCCGATGGACTGCCATAGTCTGGACTCCTGAAGATATTGAGCATAGTTTCCAAAGCCTACGAAGTTCTCCTTCATAAAACTTGAATCCATTAGCTTGATCTGACCAGATAAATCGCTTAACCTGGTCGCCATCGCCCCCTCTTGTTCGCTTGAAAGCGACGCCAGCGTCTCCGATTGTTCGGTTAAGTATGTCGAATAATCTTCTTTAAAGGATTCGTCTATGGATACGTATTTCAATGATTGATCCTTTACGGCACGATGGGAACGAACCGTTTCCAACACTTCATTGAACTTCTCTTCGTGATCTCCCGCTCCAAGGAACGTGCTGTGCCGTTCGTTAATGCCCTGCTCAACATTTTTGACTTTGTTGGTAACTTCTTCCGTACTGGACTCAGGAAGAATTTCCTCTATGGTCTTGTTTACGAAATCGTAGTTGTCTGCATAACGCTCCATGTTAATTTCACTCCCAAGCGTACGCTGGGAAAGAGAAGGATCATTAAGACGGTAATCAAATAAGCTGTTCCAGAATGACAACATGATCGGCCACAATACAATAACAGCGATTAGTATTAAGGAAGGCGCTACCATCGCATACCCAAGCTGCTTCTCGCTAAGCGAGAATCGACGCTTACTCATTTTTCATCCTCCTTCTCGCTTTTAGTCGTTAACAACGCTTTCAATCTCTCTTTGCATATTCTGTGCCGCTTGTTCTGGCGAGACATCTCCAGCCAGGGCTTTAGAGATCTCAATTTGAATAATGTCCGTTATTTTTGGATAATCCGGTGTAACCGGGCGAGGAACGGCATTTTGTAAGGTTTCCACAAACGCCTCGTTGGCAAATACCGGGGAAGCTTCTTTTACCTCTTCATTATCATAAAGAGATTTAATCGTCGGAGCTGTTCCTCCTACGGTAGCGCTGATTTTCTGCCCCTCTTTGCCTGTCATAAACTTAACAAACTCCCAGGCAGCTTCTGG
>NZ_JBAPTY010000158.1:0-1769 GCF_049282395.1 Halobacillus sp.
ATCCAACGCCGATCGTATAGTGACTGAAGAACTGTTTGAATGAAGAATCAAGAAACACTTCATAGTTATCTTCTTTGGAGATCATATTATTTTCAAGCGCCAGCTTCTCTGCATAGCTCAGGACTTCAAACACACCGCCACGTGCTTTAATAGACCCCGATATAGGAAGATCATGGTCACATTTTAAATAAAACTCTCCTTCAAATGGTTGATTATAATAGGTACTCAGGGCTTTCTTCATTTCTTTTAATGATCTTACAGGCGACTCAATCGCCCCATCTTTCGTTCCTGCAAAAGCCTTCTTTAGAAAAGGGGCAAACCGTTTCCACAGTTGTTCCGCTTCATAGATATCATCTTTGGTTACCGCAAACTCAGGTACCTTATCCATCTCTCTGGCAGACGTATTGATCCAAAACACGGGCTCACATCTCATAACTTTATCTAATAAGGGAAGACTCTCACCCCATTCGGATACCGTTTTCCCTGCTATCTTTTCCATTGAAGCACCTCCATGACAGAAATCATTCTATCCTGATTTTTCCCTGAATTCGAATAATTAATCGGAGCGCCGGGCACGACTCGCTTTGCCTTCCCGCATGTACATGCAGGGAAGGAGAATCCTATCGTTCACCTAGAAGAAACTCCAGCTTTCGGGCTGCTTAGGGTTTTGAAATAGCGCAATAGCCTGATCAAGATACTCTCCTGGTTCTGCTTCTGCATAACCTCCCAGCAAAAGATTGTCCAAGGTTACACATCCCATCATAAGCGATGAAAATTCAGCTATTCCTATGTGGATCTCTACGTCAGGCAGCTGATTCGTTGCTCTCGGAACCCCCTCCGTAAACTCCCATACATAAGAATGCTGTTCGTCCATAAAGCTGTCGGATATTTTCCATCCGATCCGAATGGATTCCTGTCCAAACGAGTGATGGTTAAGATTTTCCAAGAAAAGAGGAACATCCACAATCCGGAACATCAGCCCTTGCCCCTGCTCACTTATTTTATGATAGATCCGGAAAATAAGTTCGTCATCCGTATGACAAGGATTTTCCAGCAAATAAGAAAATTGCTGATTGAAGGTGGGGAAATAAACGGAGCGCACCTGATCCTTCTGATTGTGCAAAAATTGAAGCAGCGATTGATAGGCTTCGGTTGTACATGCAATAAATTCAACAATATGTAAATCATTCATCAGCATGTGATCGCCTTGAGACTGCTTGAACTGGAAAACCATGTACCCATCGATTCTCCCTTCTTTTTTCAAACCAACCACATGATAATCATCTGCTTCTAATGATCTGAACTCGTACAACGACTTTTCACACGACCCATGTGTTTGGTCCGCCCACCGGTGATAGCACGCTGCCATCTCATACTTATCAGCCGGATCAAGCACAGTAAGGGATGAACTTTTAGAAAAAACAGGAAGCTGTGACGGATGGAAGTGAAATGTATGTAAAAATGGGCCCAGTCCAAAACCCATCTTTCTATAAAAGGAAGGCTGGAAAGGATAGAGCTGCACGAGTGCTATACTCTGGTTACGGGCACCTTTAATAAATGCTTGAATAATTTGCCTGGCGAACCCCTGCTTCTTATAAGGCAGGTCCACAGCTACCATACCAATGCCGCGGGCGTCAATTTTCCGGGAGTAGAGGTTCAACGTGTGATTATATTCGACATACCCTCCGACTAAGCGGCTATTTTGATAAAGAGCAAAATGCTGGACATTGGCTTCTTTGTCCAACTTCTTCTGGCGCTTGCTATGATTT
>NZ_JBAPTY010000159.1:0-5007 GCF_049282395.1 Halobacillus sp.
GTAATTGCAGAAGATCAGCGTATGTTACTCGGGGCGCTTGGAGCTTTACTTGATTTAGAGGACGGGATGGAAGTGGCAGGTAAAGCCGACAATGGAGAAGAAGCGTGCAAACTGGTGCGTGAGCTTAAGCCGGACATCTGCCTGATGGATATTGAAATGCCGGTGAAAGATGGTCTCACGGCAGCGGAAGAGCTGGCAGACGAACCATGCAAAATCATCATTCTTACAACGTTCGCCCGTCCTGGTTATTTTGAACGGGCAAGAAATGCCGGTGTCAGTGGATACTTACTTAAAGACAGTCCAAGTGAAGATCTTGCGGACGCAATACGCAAGATTATCGACGGTCAGCGCATTTTCTCCCCTGAATTGGTGGATCTCGCCTATACACAACAGGATCCGCTCACGGAAAGAGAACGTCAGGTCATTAAGTTAATGGCTGAGGGTAAAAACACCAAAGACATCTCCAAAGAGTTATATATTACTCCAGGTACGGTACGAAATTATGTGTCCGTCATACTGGATAAGCTTGAAGTTTCCAATCGGATTGAAGCCATCTCACGCTTTAAGGAGAGAGGCTGGTTCAAGTAAAGTTGACATGTTCATTAAAAAAACCAGTTCCTGATGGGAACTGGTTTTTTTGAATGGATTTATAGATTTACTTTAACATCTGCATCTTCACGAAGTTTCTTCACAAGTTCCTGATAAGCTTGTGCTTCTTTTTGCTGGGTAAGCTGTTGCTTAAGAGTTGATTTCGCTTCTTCGTATGGTGGAATTTGCTGCTCGCCGCCCGCTTCTTCCTGCTGGGCTTTCGCATCATCGTAAGCTTTCTTAATCTCTTCTTCTGTCGGTTCCAGGTCGCCATTTTCTTCCGCTAGTAGTTTATCAACTTTTACTTGCGTTTTAACCTGAGACATCACTTCGTCTTCTTTCATGCCCTGCTCTTCTAATTTAGATAGGAACTCATCTTTAGACTTCAGGCCGTTCTGCTCAGCCAGACGGGTTAACGTTTCATTAACTTCTTCTTCAGACGCCTTAAGATCGCGATCGTTTGCTTCCTGAACAAGAAGCTCCTGGCCGACTAAACCTTCTGCTGTCTGCTTTTTAAGCTTTTCCTGATCAACTTCCTGCCCGGACATTTGTGACTGCATAGCCGCTTGCTGGAATTGACTCTTATACGTCTGGGTGAACTCTTCTTTTGGAATTTCTTCACCGTTTACGGTAGCCACTACTTTAGGCACACCTTCTAAGTCTGGCTCTGGCATTTGGGGCTGCTCAGAACCTTCTCCTTCTTTACTGCTTTCGCCTTCCTTACTGCTTTCCTTTTTATCGGCAGATTCTTCCTGTTTAGCTTCTTCATTGTTGTTGTCTCCACCTGATCCTTCATCGTTACCGCATGCTGTTAATAACGCTATGAATAAAGCAAGTGCTAAGCTTAATAACCATTTCTTATTCAATGTCATTCCCCTTTCGAATACCTAATGCTTGTCATTGTAACACGTGCCCGCCTGCTGTACATCCATCACATTCTTGTGTGTATGCCCATTGTAACATCTGTAATATACCTATGGCCTGTCACAAAGCCTTTGGTACCACACCAGGCCCTCCATAATTCTAAATGTGGAATTTTTGTGTAAAAATTTTTTACAGCCTAAAGTTCTCTTCCTCTTCAGTTTTGCCAAACTTTATAGGAATCTTTCATCTTTTGCGAAATAAATGAATCGTAACTCTCCCTTACTATAACAACTTACAGTTAATTCCACAAAATATAAACCTTGAATTTTCAAATAAATTATGATACGGTACAAGGAACTAAATATTTTCTTATTTCATTTCTATTGAAGTAAGGATAGAGGTGCAAATTCCAAGAGTACGCATGTGAAGGAGAATGAGATCCTGTGAAACATGAGGAAAGGGGTTTTTGCCGAAGCTGACGGAATCTCATATTCCCGAGGCTGGTTCTGATGCTTAAGAGGTGCAGAACTGTCATATAGGAGACTATATGGAGGGCTATCTTAATGCAGGAACGGATATCAAAGTTCTAAGCAGCAGCGAACCCTCGTTGCTGCTTTTTTGTGCTTTACTGCTGCAGAGCCCTCAAACCTCGAACGTATAAAAACTAAGTAAAGGTGTGAGGTTATGAACTTTGGTCAAGTACTAACAGCAATGGTAACTCCGTTTGATTCAGAAGGTAATATTGATTTCGATGCAACACGCTCCCTGGTTAATCACTTGATCTCCAACGGCTCTGATGGTTTAGTGATCGCAGGAACAACAGGTGAATCCCCAACATTAACGTCAGAGGAAAAAGTAAGCCTGTATAAATTCGTCGTGGAAGTCGTGAATGGCAGAGTTCCGGTCATCGCAGGAACGGGTTCAAACAATACAAGAGCTTCCATTCAATTAACTAAACAAGCAGAAGAAGCAGGCGTGGACGCGATTATGCTTGTAACCCCTTATTATAATAAACCAACCCAGGAGGGCATGTATCAGCATTTTACGACGATTGCCAAGGCTACTTCTCTGCCTATCATGCTCTATAATATCCCGGGACGCAGTGTCGTGAATATGGCACCCGAAACGATCGTCCGCCTCTCTCAAGTTGAGAATATTGTATCTGTAAAAGAAGCAAGCGGTGATCTAGACGCAGCTTCTGAAATTATCAGTCGTACACCGGATGAATTCAGTGTTTACAGTGGAGAAGATTCCAACACACTTCCGTTTGTATCCATAGGCGGTACAGGAATTGTGTCCGTATCAGCCCATGTGATTGGAAATGAAATGCAGGCCATGATACAAGCCTACCGCAACGGGAACGGCAGCTATGCATCAGCTATGCACCGTACCCTTCTTCCGGTCATGCATGCCATTTTCTCTGCACCAAGTCCTTCTCCGGTTAAAGCCGCTTTGAACCGAAAAGGCGTAGAAGTCGGCGGCGTTCGTTTGCCGCTGCTTCCATTAACAGAAGAAGAAGCCAATGAGATTGAAACCATCCTGGCTTCCGTTCAGCAAAGAGAGCGTGTTTACAGCTGAATAAAATAGTAAATCCCTGTGCTCATCTGATTGAGTACAGGGATTTTTTTAATGGATCCATTTATTTTTCTATGATAAATCCTGATAATTCTTCTGAATGAATTGAATCAGTGTTCCAAGCGTCTGACCTTTAAATTGATCTGGTACTGAGTTCCCTTCAGGATCAGCATAATAAAGTGCTCCTACTTCTTCATTGTACGTGTACCCCAATTTTTTAAGCCGGTTTTGTAGTTCCTCAGGCAGCTGTTCCAAACCAGTTTGAGCTGTATAGTAGTCGGTTGGGTAGATCCACACATCTACATCCGTTAATCCTGTTTGAACGACAAATAAGTCCTGATCATATTGGGAAATCCACTGGTCTTTTGAATATAAAGAGACGCCTGAACCTTCAAGCGACGAAATGCCAACCAGGTTTATGCCGAAAATCTGGTTGAGGACTCTTCGAATTTCCGGTCCATCGATCTTCTTGCCATAAGAAGCTAAGTATAAATCGAGTACTTCTAGTTTAGGTAGTGACTGAATGTCTGCTTCATCTAACCATTTTGGCAGCGATTCTTTTACCCCTTGGATAATTTCATCCGGATACGTTTGAGTTCCCGCTCCCAGCTCAGAAATTCGCTTAAGGTCAATCGAATAAATCTGGTTAACGATTCTCGGAATTTCCTTTGCGTCTACTTTTTTGCCGTAGGAAGCAAGGTAGTGATCCATGACCTCCACTTTACTCATTTTTTCAATGAGTGAAATCGCTTCGTTGTACCTGAGCGGGCCTTTTTTCTCTCGTCTTAGTGTTTTGAAAACCTCTCGTATAATCTCCTTCGAGTACTTTAGATCATCTTTTTCTGTCTGATAGAGTTCGTGTTTTAAACTTTTAGCCTGAACCGTAGTCGATGGTATGGAAAGAGTGGTCCCTGACAACATAACAATGGTTGTGACGATAAGTATTCGCTTTAGAGCCTGTGGAAACAAATTCATGATTCACCCTCCTGCACGTTATTTAAGGATCTATGTAGAAGCCTCCTTATTGATATCGGCATGCTTAAGGTCATCATAAGCTGAATACGTGAAGACGATCAAATTTTAATTGGAAAAATTTAAAATATTACGTTTAGATTACATAATAAACCGAAACACAATAAATGTAACACTTTTGAAATATTTTCAAGGAGGGGTCCTGTATGAAAAAAACAAAGTATCTTGCGCCATTATTAGCAGCTGGAATGACGTTTGGGGTTGGTGCCGGCAGTGCATCAGCTGAGATTTCAACGGTGACCTTTGAACGGGGAGACACGCTTTGGAGTATAGCGCAGGAATACAGTGATGTGACCGTGGAAGATTTATATAAATGGAACCCGGGAATTGATCCGGATGTTATCCAGCCCGGTTCCAAGATCACATTGAAAACAGATGAAACAATTCGTGAAGAACTGCCAACGGAAGAATTCCACACCGTCACTCCAGGAAGCACTTTGTACAGCATTGCGAACCTTCACAAGGGCGTTACACTCGACAACTTATTTGATTGGAATCCTGGCATTGAGCCTTGGAATCTGCAGATTGGTTCTGAGGTCCGAGTTAGCCCGCCTGAGGATCAGAATTCACATGAAATCTATCACACCGTACAACCGGGAGAAACGTTGTACAGCATTGCAAACCTTCATAAAGGAGTAACGCTGGAAGACTTGTATGAGTTGAACCCGGGCATCAATCCTCGCAATCTGCCGATCGGATCCGAAGTACAAGTTTATGAGAATGGAGATAAATCCGGCCCCATCGCTGAGGGCGTAACGAAACAAGAAGCCGAAAAGCTGGTGAGGAAATATAGAGATCTGGAGAACGAACCGAACATGAAAGTAGAATACGACCGCATGGTGGATCGCCAATACCTCGTACACGTCTATGAGATCGTAGACAACCATACCGCCACATACGGCTGGTACCTTGTCGATCCAAAAACCGGAGACATCCGCAACTATATGA
>NZ_JBAPTY010000160.1:0-14025 GCF_049282395.1 Halobacillus sp.
TCCATCATGATTCCTGACGTTACCATAGATTCAAGACCGAACCATGAGGCATGCACGCGATTTGGTATTAAAGGATTATATATGATCCCCCTGGTAGCTGTAGGAGAAGTACTCGGGACCATAGCAATTGTAAATTTACAAGAAAAAGGATATACATATCCCCGTTATGTTCGCCAGCTTGCTGAATCCATAGTGGATGCCACAGCGCCTGTTCTTTTTAATTTAATTTATATGGAAAAACAAGAATGGATCATTAATAAACGCACCTCTGAACTAACCCAAAAGAATCAGGAACTTGAGGAAGCCATCACAGATTTACAAAAAATAAGTAATGAGAAAGAACTTATCCTAAATTCAGCCGGGGAAGGAATCTTTGGTCTTAACTTAGACGGAAAAATCACCTTCGCCAACCCTTCCGCGATCGAACTACTTGGTTATCCAAACGAAGATGGAATCTTGGGACTTTCTTACAAAAAGATATTCTATCAAGTTGACCAGGGTGACCATTTCCGTGAATTTGCGGAATCGGATGATGCCGATAACAATCATGGTCATTCTGATAGTTATTTTCAAAAGAAAAATGGTTCTTACTTTCCGGTCGAATATGTTATCACACCCCAAAGACAAGCTGAGCAGATTGTAGGTTATGTCATTACATTTAAAGATGTGACCTCCAGAAAACAAATGGAAGAAAAAATAAAATACCATGCCTATTACGATATAGTGACGAATATACCCAACCGTGTTTTATTCCAGGACAGGCTGAACCAGGCCTTAACGTACGCTGAGCTCCACAACCGTTCATTAGCCATCCTGTTTTTGGACTTAGATCGATTTAAGAAGATTAACGATACATTTGGTCATGGATTTGGAGATACAGTACTTCAGAAGGCAGCACAGCGGCTGGAAGCTGCTATGCCTAAAGATGCGACTGTTTCAAGACAAGGTGGAGATGAATTCATCATCCTTCTACCAAGCGTTAAGGAAGAGCAGGATGCGGTCAATTATGCGAACAAGATCCTCCAGGCCTTCGAGCAGCAATTCACAATAAATAACCAGGAAATAGCCATTAAAACAAGTATCGGTATCAGTCTTTACCCATCCGATGGATCAGGTGCCGAAGAGCTTATTAAGCATGCCGATTTGGCTATGTACAAGGCCAAGGAGCTTTCAGGCAACCAGTTTCAATTTTATTCATCGGACATCGATAATCGCTCTATAGAAACAATAAAACTGGAGAACGATCTCTACAAAGCTTTAAACGAAGAAAACTCGTTCATGTTACATTATCAGCCTAAAATGAATCTGGAAACCAAAGAGATGATTGGTATGGAAGCTCTAATTCGCTGGGATCATCCTGAATTAGGGCTCGTTCCACCTCAAACCTTTATAACTCTTGCTGAGGAAACAGGGTTAATCACGAGACTCGGGGAATGGGTATTAAAAGAGGCTTGTAAGCAGATGAATCTATGGTACATGAAGGGATATAAGGATTGGACGGTTTCTGTCAATTTGTCGCCTCAGCAATTCAACCAGAACAACTTAGTTAACGTGGTGGAGCGTGTCCTTAATGAAACTTGTCTACCAGCAGAGAACTTGGAATTAGAGTTAACAGAAAATCTTATCATTCACAATACTTGTAAAACCACGACTACTATTAAACAACTGAAGAACCTGGGGATTAAAATTTCAATTGATGATTTCGGCACAGGATATTCATCGCTTGGATACTTAAAGAACTTTCCTGTGGATACCCTTAAAATCGATAAATCCTTTATTGATGACATTACAACTAATAAAAATAATGCAGCGATCACCGATACCATTATCACTTTAGCAAATAGTCTTAAACTTGATGTGATTGCTGAAGGAGTAGAGACGCAGGATCAGATTGATTTTCTTCAAGGCCGTGGGTGCTATTTAATCCAAGGGTTCTTTTTCAGTCGTCCTCTCCCTCCCGGTCAACTGATTGAAGAATTTGTAAAAAAACATTCTAAAAAGGGGTTAAAAAAATGAAATCCGTCCGAGCTGTTCTGGATTACCTAGTGTCAGGAAATGTGTCCAAAATCTTCGGAATCCCTGCAGGGTCCGTTAATGCTTTTTTTGATGAACTTTATGATACACCTTCCATTACGCCGATCATTGCTAAACATGAAGGTGCAGCCGCCTATATGGCCGCTTCTTATGCCAAGTATTCTCAGTCTCTTGGAGTATGTATTGGGAGCAGCGGTCCCGGCGGTACTAACTTAGTTACAGGCGCAGCAAATGCTATGCGGGAACACTTGCCTGTGTTGTTTCTAACGGGCGCTGTACCTGTAAACACTGTAGGACTTAACGCTTCCCAGGAGCTTCATGCGGATCCACTTTATCAATCTGTCACTAAGTACAGCAAACGGGTGGATAAGGCGGAAGACCTTCTCTCTGAAATTCATAAGGCCGTAGAAATTGCCCTTACGGGAGTCCCGGGTCCTGTACATATTGCAATGCCGATCGATGTGCAGCTGCATGATATTCCTGCACCCCGGATGCCCGCTTTCCCATCCCGCACTCCCTTACTGCCGGATGACCACTTAATCCATGAAACGGTTGATAAAATGACCGAAGTCAAAAGTGGTTATATCTTTGTTGGCCAAGGTATACGGGGGTCAGTTAATGATGTTCTTGAATTAGCCGAAACTCTCAGTTGGCCGATTGTCACTACCCCGCAGGCCAAAGGATTGATTCCCGATGATCATCCACTGCTCGCTGGTGTATTCGGATTTGCCGGTCATGAACAAGCTTCCCAGCTTATTAATGATCGTACAAAGGAAGCGGTTCTAATATTAGGATCCAGTCTCGGAGAAACGGCCACCAACAATTGGAACCCTAATATTAATAAAAACAAATGGACTATACAGGTCGATTTTGATGCTTCTGTTTTTAATCGAAAATACGTCGTAGATACAGCGATTCACAGCGATGTCCATCTTACAGTTTCTTCCATGATCGCAGAATTAAATGCACGTGGAATGAAAAGAAATTCTTACCCTGCGGAGAATAGGTCTAAAGTATCTTTGACGGAGGAGTACAATACCTCCAATGTGCTGCTTAAGTTACAGGAAATATTGCCTTCATCTTCAAGATATACAATTGATATTGGAGAATTTATGGCCTACGTCATTAACCACATGAATGTATTTCATGAAGATTCCTTTGATATAAACGTTCATTTCGGGGCTATGGGAAGTGGTATCGGCAGTGCCATCGGCGCCAAGGTTGCTGAACCGGAAAGGCCAACGATTAGTATTACAGGAGATGGCTGCTTCTTTATGCACGGAATGGAGATCCTTACGGCTAAAGAATACGATATTCCCGTGCTGTTTGTAGTCATGAACAATTCACGCCTTGGCATGGTTCATCATGGCCATTCCCTTCAATATAAACGAGCCCATGAACGATTTTCTCAACAACCGGTAGATATTTCTCAAATGGCCGCTTCATTAGGTGTACCGTGCGCTCGAATTGATCATCTAGGTGAACTTACTGAAGAAAAGGTTCAACAATTGCTCCAAACCACCGGCCCTTCCTTACTGGAAATATCTCTGGTAGATGATACAGTTCCGCCTATGGGAGACCGAGTGAAATTCCTTTCATCCTTTGGTAAATAATTATACTAAACCAATCCCAACTCCAGAGTTATTAGTAGAAAAGGTTCAAGTCTGTTTCAGCTCGCATCTGCGAGCTTTTTTTATGAGAGTCCTTCGTATGAGCCCCTCCTTTTTTGAATAATTATGGAAGGAAGCTATAGACAAGGGGTGTAGACAATGAAGAGCTTTCAAGAAACAGCTAAGTTCGAGCATCAGTTCTGGCTGCAAATTTTGGGAGACCATGCCAGGTTTATCAGAGATTCGTTATACCCTTCAGAACAAGAAACGATTGAATTGGCTGAGTCTTACGTACAGTTATGGGATGATTATCTCATTCGATCCAGAAGTGGAACTATACAGGATTGGATGACCTTTACCCTTCAAGTTGGAGAAAAAGTACGTGAATTTCACCGGTTTAAGCTTGATTTAATTGAGCGCTCTCTTTTTAGTCAAATCAAGATCCATCTTCCCCCCTCTTTTCTTAACCATATGGTAAATGAGCTGGAGGAATATATGCTGGTTATTGGCTATTTAGGGAAAGAAGAAGTCCCGCCTCTCTTTCACGAATTGCATCACCATCTTCTTTGGTTAATGGACGCTTCAGGACACGCAGGCGCAATTAATGTTGAACTGGACGGTGTGGAAAAACGACTGAAAGAAAAAAGCGATAAGTTTACCAAGCATTTTGAGCAGTTTTACTTAAAAGCCGTAGAAATGAAAGGGTACCTGCGCACGAATCGACAGTCCTTCCCAGCACTCAGACGATTTAGTGATGAAGTAGCTCTTGAAATGAAGATTTTTAAAACCTTTCTGAGGGAACTTGAAGAAATGGAGATGAATGCCGAACTATTAGGTACTTTTTCTACTTTAATGGCAGACCATATGGCTCGCGAAGAATGCTATTATTTATATAAGATAGCCGAGTCTACACAGGGAGAATACCCTTCCTGCGACCCTACAAAGCCACGCACAGAATAAAAAAGCACCCACGTTGGGTGCTTTTTTATTCTGGCAAATTCTCATTTGGAAGCTTGTAGAATTCATGGATATAACTATAATCTCCTGCCATACGCCCCACAGGTTTCAACTTATGAGGGTCAATCTTATCTTTATCCATATACACTTCCTCCCTAATATGATAGCCTACCACCTTTCCAAGAATTAGCTGGTTGAGCCCCAGGTCAATGATCCTGTCGAGTTCACACTCCATGCTTACGGGGGAATCAGTAACTAATGGAGCTTCTACGAAAGCCGCTCGTTCTGTCCTCGTTCCTGCCTTTATGAATTCATCTGTTTCTCTCGGATGAGCTTTGCTGCTTTCATGCATCTGATTAGCCAGCGACTCAGATACGATATTCACGACAAACTGGCCTGTCTCTTTAATATTAGTAAGTGTATCTTTTTCCCTTTCTACACTTCCCACTGAAAAACATAACGTAATGGGGTCCATTGAAGCTACGGT
Source organism: Halobacillus sp. (assembly GCF_049282395.1). Classification (NCBI taxonomy): domain Bacteria; kingdom Bacillati; phylum Bacillota; class Bacilli; order Caryophanales; family Bacillaceae; genus Halobacillus; species Halobacillus sp. The sequence continues at coordinate 5,089 of NZ_JBAPTY010000160.1, forward strand.
AAAGAAGCTGAAAGGCGCTAAATTGCCTACACCATCTTCACTTTCTGTAGAGACCCATGCTATCGGTCTTGGGACAACTGCCCCTTTAATCAACTTACTCATATTATGGTTCTTAAACTGATCCTTATGGATTAACAAAACATATACCTCCTGAGAACGTTTACACCCATCATACGCGAACCACCTTTCATTCTCACCTCTCTTGCTCATTCTGTGTTTAATTACAACATTTTAGGGAATATATGGATTAATTAACACAATATTTCTAATATTTTAAAGGAGGCCCTTTAATTGGGAAAATTATGGAGTAGTATAGAGCAAGGGATTGCAGACTTGTCAGGTTTTTTATGGACGTATCCACTTGCTATTATTCTGATTGCAGGAGGTATTTTCCTCACCATTAGAATCAAATTCTTTCAATTTCGCTTCTTTGGTCACGTTCTCCATCAAACCATCGGTCAGATCTTCAAGAAAACCGATAAAAAAGGTACCATCACCCCATTTCAAGCATTCACCTCTGCCTTAGCCTCTACAGCAGGTGCCACCAATATTGTTGGTGTTCCTATTGCCATCTCCTTAGGGGGACCAGGAGCATTATTCTGGATGTGGATTATTGCTCTAATAGGAATGGCGACAAAATACTCTGAGATTCTGCTGGGTATGAAGTACAGGGAAAAGAACGAAAAGAACGTTTGGGTCGGGGGACCTCAATATTACATAAAAAAAGCCCTCGGCTGGAAATGGCTTTCCTCAGCCTTTGCGTTTTTTCTTATGCTTGAACTAATTCCGAGTACGATGGTACAGTCCAATTCCATTGCCACACAGGCTGAAGGAGCATTTGGATGGCCTGTTTATATTACAGGAGCTGTGATATGTGTCGCTATTGCTGCTGTCGTATTTGGAGGTATTCAGCGTATCGCCAAGGTAACCGATAAATTGGTGCCGGGTATGGTACTCATTTATTTAACCGTCTGCCTCTATGTCATCTTTGCCAATGCCGGTCAGCTTCCGGAAGTATTCAGTTTAATTTTCACTCATGCTTTCACCCCGGTTTCTGCAACAGGAGGATTCGCCGGTGCCGGTGTAGCTCAAGCTCTACGCTGGGGGATTGCGCGCGGTCTGTATTCTAATGAAGCAGGACTTGGAACAGCTCCTATCGCTCATGCTGCTGCCAAGACAGACCACCCTTCCAGACAAGGTCTCTGGGGAATATTCAGTGTCTTTATTGACACGATTGTCATCTGTACAGTTTCGGGCATAACCGTTCTAGTTACCGGAGCATGGAAAGAGGTTGGGGGGACGGAAGCTTCCAACATGATTAACATTGCCATTGGCACAGAGTTTGGAGATGCCTTCGGAAGTACATTTATCTCCATTTTTCTATTATTCTTTGTCATGACGACCATTGGGATCCTGGTATTCTATGGCGAAAAACAAGCGGAGTATCTATATAACCTTAAATTTGCCCGTGTTATGAGGATCGTTTATATTTTAGCGGTTTTTGTCGGAGCCATCGGCGGGCTGAAATTTGTGTGGCAATTCCTTGATTTGCTGCTGGCCTTTGTACTACTAGCCAATATTATTCCGCTCCTATTCCTGCATAAAGAAATTGCAGCCCTTACAGATGATTATGTGAACCGGGTATATAAGAAACGTAAAACTAAACAAGAAGTGGAACTGTTTGATGAAGAAGAAGCCGGTTAAATTATTTAAAGAAGACAAAAAAAGCAAGCATGGCTAACCATGCTTGCTTTTTATATTACCGTAAGAATACGTGATCACCAATCACAGTAGTCACTTCTTTACTGCTGAGGTAACTGCTGGAAGCTTTTGAAGGATTATAGAAGAAAAGAGACTCTCTATCATACCCTTGATAAGCTACGGCTTCCTCGACAGCTTGTTTCGATTCCTGACTGGCAGGCTGCTCGATCGTACCGTTCAATACCGGAGAAAATTGAATTCCATCGTAAATCACTCCATAGATGGAGTCTGGGAATTTATCGCTTTCTACACGGTTTAAAACTACCGTCGCCACGCCCACTTTACCTGCATAACTTTCGCCTTTAGCTTCCGCCTCAACTAAGCGGGCAAGTAAATCTTTCTCCCATTCTTCAGGCAGCACAGGCATCTGCAACTGTTCTCCCGGATAAATCATATAAGACGATTTATCATTGACCGCCTTCAGCTGATGGGTAGAAATCCCATAGTTCGATGCAATGCTATATAAGGAATCGCCCTTTTGGACGGTATAAGTTTCTTCAGCGCCTTCAGCTTGCGCAGGGAAAGTAAATGTGAATATTCCAGCAAACACCAATAAGGAAATCATTAAGTTCTTAAACATATGCAATCAACCTCCCTGAAATAATCTATTTCACACATTAACATGGGAGGTTAAAATTTTTCACTATTAATTCTTTCCAACATTACCAGTTGTACAATGTACAAGATGGGAGCTTAAATGATTTTATGAACCACTAGAAAGGGTTAAAATGAGAGAAAAAGAGAAAAGAAGGTGATTTTATTGTTAGACACGCATGCTAGAAAGTATGTACAACCATCCATAGAAAAAACCGCTTCTTTTTTACTAAGAAGAGGAAGGACACCCAACCAGATAACCATTCTCGCACTTATAGTAGGTCTTTCTACCAGTCTTCTCTACTTAAGCGGTTATCCAATAATGGGAGTAATCGTATTATGGGTGTCGGGTTTTTTAGACGCAGTGGACGGGACGATGGCACGCCATACTAAATCCTCTCCCTTTGGAACCGTCATGGACGTTACGTTCGATCGAATTGTGGAAGTAGTCATGATTGTGGCGATTGCCTATTTACATCCCGAAGTCATGTGGCCACTACTACTGTTAAGCGTTTCGATCATTATTTCCATGACAGTTTTCCTAGTGGTAGGCGCAGTCTCTGAAAAGGCAGGTATCAAGTCATTTTATTATCAAGCAGGAGCTGCTGAGCGATCTGAAGGCTTTATATTCTTTAGTATTATGCTTCTGTTTCCCAACTTCCTTCTATGGTCCACTCTTCTTTTCTTCGCGGTGGAATTGTTTACAGGAATACAAAGGTTTATAGAAGCAAAGCGAATCCTTCAGTAAATGGGAAGGAAACTTAATACGCTGATTCATCTTCTTTCCTCTCCCACTTCTTAAACGGAAGCGCTGCCTCCTGTACGGTTATCCTGCGGAAAGGTAGAGATCGCTCCTGTGAATCTTTTGAAACTTCTTTATAGATCAGATCATCATCAAAACCTGCAAGCGAGGCATCACCTCTTCCTGTCGCAAAGTACACCTGGTCAGGACGCGCCCAATAGATAGCTCCCACACACATGGGGCAGGGCTCACAGCTTACATAAAGCTCGCATCCCTTCAGCTCAAAATGATTCAGAGTTTCGCACGCACTTCGAATCGCCTGCACTTCCGCGTGCGCTGTTGGCTCCACCTGCTCTGTCACTCTGTTACCTGCTTCCGCAATGATAGACCCATCTTTCACTACAATGGCAGCGAATGGACCTCCATCGCGATCCACATTGTCAGCGGCTAATTGAATCGTGTACTTCAGGTATTCTTCTTCAGTCATCTGCTACTCCTCCTTTTACTGAATCTCATTTCTACGCGTGTTTAATCTACCTTTAATAATCAAGCTCCGCCCCTTTTACCCTCTTCACACCTCGCTGAGTGGCCAGGTCTTCTACAAGCTTCAATAGAGCACGATCCTTTTCCTTAGCCTCAATCATGACATCGATCGGCTGCTCTGTCTGTTTGACTACCTTTAGAAAAGGAGTTACATACGCTTCATCTACGTGATCTGCATGACTGCGGTAAGCTCCTTCGCTCTTTGGAGAAGATAAGTGAACTTTGGGTGGAAACCCATATCCGGACCACGTTTCGTAAAACCTGGGCAAAAGTTCAACTAAATCTTCTTCATCGGTATGATTAGCCATGTAATGATGATAGTCAAACATCATGGGGATCCCTTCTTTTTCGCATACTTCCAAGGTTTCTGTAGTGGTGTACGTTTTATCATCATTCTCTAAGGTCATTTGCTTTTTAATCGGATCCGGCAATTGCTTTAAATTTTTATGAAAGCGCTCAAGAGCAGCTGCTTTATCCCCGTATGCCCCTCCGATATGAAGGTTAATATGAGATTCATGATGGAGCCCCATTGCTTTCAATAAAGCATAATGATATTCCATGTCTTTAACGGCATTCTCTGTCACATGGGGTTTATCACTCGTAAATAGTGTAAATTGATTAGGGTGGAAACTCGTTCTAAGCTGATGTTTCTTTACGAGAGTACCAATTTCAGCATACAACTCTTTGAATGGTGTAATATAATCCCATTCCACCTCGTCATGGGTGGCTAATGGAACAAGTGTTGAAGAGAACCGGTATAGTGGTATTTCATGTGCAATATTGTAATGAATGGCCCTAAGTGTATGCTGTAAATTTAGACGGGTAATTCTTTGCAGCTCAGGGAGCCGCTCTTCTTCTTTTAATTTTTTAAATCTCGAAAAGGTCATGGTTTTTGCCGGGGTGGCTTCCCAAAGGGAGAGTGCATGGGCTACGTAGCCGAATCTTATGATCATTTAAATAAACTCCTTCTTCACTGCTTGAATGTCTATCAATATGTTCCCCTTTTCTCAGGTGTTTAATATGCTTACAGCATGTTTTCATTCATCATTTCCAGCTACAAAAAAAGAATCTTCTTCAAGAAGATCCTCAACTTTCATACAAACACTGGACTTTTAGTAAATGTAAAGCGTTATCAACGAAACAATGATACCTATAAATCCGCACATTAAGGTGTACGGAAGATTTTTCAAAACAATTTGATAAGGATTGACCCCTAAACCGACAGACGTAATCGTTACAATAAGACCATATGGAGCTGATGGAACCGTAGCAATTGCGCAGCTTGCGAGTAAAATCGTCAAAGTTACCGTAGGCAGCGCTTCTGTTAACAGACCACTGACTCCCCCAAAGATCCCCATCGTAGCAATTGGGTGCACGCCGAGAAGGGTTAACACAAGAAATGAAGCTTGAATAAACAACATAATGAGGATAGGACTGCCTTCCAAAGCAACAATCGGATCCTGTAAATATTGTAAAAATGGAGAAGCATTCAATGCCTCCGTAAAAAACGATAATGATAATAATAACACGATGAAATTATTTAAATTATTCGTCTGTCTTTTCCAAGTAGGCCATCCAATCTGCAAGAAGCTGTTTTTTCGCTGTTTTACCATCGCCCATATAAAAGCAAATGGAAATATAGCAATGGTGACAGCAAATAGAAAGTCAAGCTGAACAACGTTCGCTAAGAACACAACCAATACTAGAAACAGAATAAGAGCAGTGACGAATTCCACTAATTTCTTTTTATCAGACTGGGGAGGGTTTTCAGCCAATGAATGACTTCCTATACCATGTTTTCGAAAAATGAACCTTCCCATAGTCGAGTCCAATATAATTCCGATCAGAGCAATTAGCAGCATCCATGGCAGCACTTCTAAGTAGTTCGCACCTGTTATAAAAATCGATGTAGCCAATAAAATCTCCAATGGACTCCACAGTAAGGCAAGGGAATACCCTCGAAGCGTCGCCATGGCTATGAAGCTATTTCTCACTTTAGTTTTTGCCTCTTTTAATTGATTTTTCAACAGGTCTTGTGAAATTGTTGCTGATGATAGATTCAAAAAAGCAGCCAGTGAGACCATCGTTACTTCACTTCGTATGTACAAGGCTCCCATACCTTTCACATTCCCGCCAAGCAAAGACTGCAGCAATTTATTATATCTACCTGCTTTCACTACACTATTCATCCATGGAAGCATAGAAAGAAGAAAAAGCAGACTTATATTCCCAGCAAAAAAAGAAGGTATTTCATTTACTGAGACGTCACTTGATATAAAGAAAAAAACGCCGACTGCTAACAGCACGACACCAAGGATTCGGAACACCCTGTCGGACCTGGGAAAATTAATGATCAACATCATTATTCCCATGACCCCAATGACAAAGAATAGAATATCATTTGCCCAGAATACGTGAACAATATTTAGTAAGAACACCAATGAGTAAAAGATGTATAAATAATTTGTAATCTTTAAATTTTGCATAACCTCACCTGCCCATAGGGATGAGTTCGTCTACTTATTTTTACCAATGATCTCATCCTATCGGTTACGATGATTATTTTCAAGAAACTTGAATTTCAGGGTTGGGTTTATTTCTAATCCTTATAAAGAGCCGTAATCAACTTCGGTTCAACGATTTCTTCCGCTCCTGTTAGGATGCTTTTTCGATACCCATCCCATCCACTAACTCTTGAAGTTCATATGTTAATTGATTTAGCTGATCAACAACAGCTTCTAATTCCTGAGACATTGCCAGCTGTTGTTGAGAAGCTGCGGCTATTTGCTCACTGCTTGCTTCGTTTTCTTTAGCAGCATTTTTCAGCTCTTGCATTGAAGCTTGAACGCCAGCTCCACTTGTACGGATTTGGGAAGAACGCCGGCCTGTATCTTTTATCCGATGTGTAACTTCTGATGTAGCTTTCTGAATACCGTTTAATGATCCTTCAGCGTTCTCCATCAGCGTGTATCCTTCATTTATCTTCAAAGTACATTCGTTCATTTCTGAATGGATGATCGCTGATTCTTCCTGAATACCTGAGACAACTTTGTGAATGGATTGTGCAGATTGACTCGACTGACGGGCTAATTTCCTGACTTCTTCCGCTACCACCGCGAAACCTTTACCTGCATCTCCTGCTCTTGCTGCTTCAATAGAAGCATTGAGGGCTAAGAGATTTGTCTTTTCTGTAATCTCCCTTATGACAGAAACAAAAGTGGAGACTTCGCCCGTCTGGTTCAAAAACTGGGCGAATAGCTCTTCTAATTGCTCCACTGAGCGATTGGCCTCCTGAACCCTGCTGCGAGCCTCATCAACAACAGATGCTCCTGCAAGCGACTGTTCATTAGCGAATTCAGAGTGGTCCTCTACTTCCTTTATATGTTCATCCATTTCTTTAATCGTTTGCAGCAGTTCTTCCAGTTTTCCAGTATTTTCTTCTGCCTGGCCTCTTTGAGTAGCGGCGGCTGCATTCATGGTTTGAGCAGAACCAGCTATATCCTGAGCAGAATTGGCGCTTTCATTTGTTTCACGCTGAATGACCTGCGCAAGCCTCCCAAGCTCGACCATGCTTCGGTTCACATGCTGGACGACTGCTTCGTACGTCTCTGAACTGCGGCTGCGCTCTTTCTCTATCTCTCTTTCCAACTTCCTCTTATGTAGGATTAAGACGAGTGTGGCTCCATAGGTGAGCAAAAGGAACACAGCGTGAATCATGAGTAAAGAGAATTTGTAATTGGGGGTTCCGCACAACAGCACAGGAAAAAAGAAATAGCCAGCTAAGTGATGTACCGCAAATATACCCGTGCTGATGCTAAGCATAGCGATAGAGTTATAATAGGCAATTAGAGCAAGGACCATAAATATGGAGAAATGATATTCAACTAACCCGTCACCCGAAGCAATGATGAGCATGGATCCATGAGTTAAAGCCAAGGTAATGATTAATGGAAGTTTGCGGTGGTTCGGATCGATTCGAAAAAGAGTGAAGCCTGTGAATACAAGAGCCGCCGTTATCCCTAAAAGGATATAAAGCAGGATATTCATAGAAGGTGAAAGATTATTAACCCCCATAAGCAGGGAGTAAGACTCTAAAAATCCAAAAATACGGTGCAACATATAAACCGTCACTGCAATTATAAGCACTCCGAAAGCGAAACATAACATAAGTAGATTCCCATTCAATCTTTTAACCATTACTTTTGACCCACTCTCAATTTTTTACCTATCTATACGCAATACTAATGGACTATGCTTAATAATACTAATTATTTGATTGATCTACTACTAGCACCTTTATGTATGTATTAATATTCTACTTATCCTTCTACGCCTGCTTGTATAAAAAAAGCTGCCGGAAAACCAGCAGCTTCATTCTTTCCTTCATTCTTTTTATCGGATGTTCATCTCAGAAGGTTTAGGTCCTTTTCTTTCTCCGCGGTCTAATTTATTAATAGCATTCATATCCTCTGCCGTCAGTTCAAAATCGAATACATCAAAGTTTTCTTCGATTCTTGAAGGTGTGACTGATTTTGGAATAACAATGGTCTCGTTTTGTAAATGCCAGCGGATAATGACTTGGGCAGCTGTTTTATTGTGCTGCTCTGCTATTGATTGAATGGTTTCGTCCTTCAGCACTTCTTTTCCTTGCATTAGTGGACTCCAAGCTTCCAGATGGATATCATTTTTGCGGCAGAAATCTTTCAGTTCATTCTGAGCAAGATACGGGTGGCATTCAACCTGGTTAACGGATGGTTTTACTTCACACTCTTCCATCAGACGCTCCAGATGGTCAATATCGAAGTTGCATACGCCTATCGCTTTTACCTTTCCATCCTTCTGCAGCTGTTCCAGTGCTTTATAAGTTTCTACATATTCATCGTATTCAGGAGTCGGCCAATGGATTAGGTAAAGATCCACATACTCAAGACCCAGCTTATCCAGACTAGTCTCAAGCGCTTGAATCGTGTTGTTATATCCTTGATCAGCGTTCCAGACTTTGGTCGTAATAAATAGTTCGTCACGGCCTAAACCACTTTGCTTAATAGCTTCGCCAACCTGCTCTTCATTTTTGTAAGCAGCAGCCGTATCTATATGTCGGTATCCTGTTTCCAGTGCCTTTGATACAGCGGCTACCGCGTCTTTCTGTTCTACTTGCCATACTCCAAATCCTAGTTGAGGCATTTCCACATTGCTATGAAGTGTCATGGTTTTCATAAAAAAACTCCCTTTCTTATTAAAGGTTTACAGAGGCAGTGTAGCACAGATGGATTTCCAAATGCTTCTATTCTGCTTAC
>NZ_JBAPTY010000161.1:0-14186 GCF_049282395.1 Halobacillus sp.
AATAAAGTTGGGTTGATGGGGAAATGGCGAGACTCCCATGGGAGAAGGAACTAGGTGAGATCCCGCAGGGAGTGAAACGAGCGAGGAAGCTCAACGTTCCCCCATAGGAAAGCGAGTTATTTCCCCACCAGCCCTTCTGCATACAACATAACGGATCCAAATTATCTTGAAACTGAGTCTTCAACTATCCGGCCCGATAGTTTCATAAGAAAGGGCACAAATACCTCTAATAGAGCCAATTAAAAAACCGTCCCTTAGGATAGTTGAAGGACGATTTTTATATCAATATATGTTTATTTACCTTTGGAGCTGCTGGATTAATTGTTCAATAACGTCCTGAGAAGAGAGGACTTCCGAAGTTTCGGAGCGCTGGATGATATCCTGCAGCACCTCTTTTAAATTTTCCATTCGTCCCACCTTTTCTATCGTTTAGTATCTTACTATTCTATTTACTTAAGTCTTCGATGGAAAACATCTTTTTATGAGGGGAGCATGACACCTGACCGACAGTTAAATCAAGATTATTCTCCCTTTAGTTGCATCATTTTCAATTTTTCAACAAATAATGTATGCATTCTTCCAATCTATCATCTTATCATATAGCAATATTCGTCATTTGAATAGTTTTTTCTTCAAAAATATTTTAAAAATTAATAATAGTATATGAATGTTCATTCAATTCGTGAAGTGTTTACGTCAAATTATGACAGAAGCCTACTTCCTTTAATAAGAAAATAGGCTTCTGTCAACTATAATATCGGGGAAACTCGTCCCCCCTATTCTGGACGGCCCATTCCCTCTGTTGAAACTTTAAGGCGTAGCTTTCACGCTCAAAGCGGTGGATACTCTTTTGAATGGTTTCGATTCCTTCCTTATGATGGCTAAAGAAAATGACGACTGGATGTAAGAGAGAGTCATAGAAGAACACCGGATTCAAACTGCGGTGGACTTGGCCAAAGCTCCATTCCTTAAACAAATCAAGGTTCCTGACCAATGTATCATCTAAAATGGACGCCTCACTCAGGCAGCTTCCTTTTCTAGTGTAGTCAGATAGATGGTGATAACAGGAGGCAGCTTGAACATATGAGAGAGGGGATCCGTCTCCTCCGACAGCTTCCATAGCTTCCTGCTTTAGTCCGCGATCAGCGGCCCTTGCATAAACCACTCCCTGCTGACTGATCACCTGCCAGCCATCTTTTACGATCAGCTGGGAATATTGTTGTATAAGGACGCTTATATTACGAACGGTATCGGGGTCATACCTGTATTCCGGCAGCTCTTTTACGACAATATTCTTTTTAGCCGCTCCCCTTGTAAATAAGACTTTTCCTCTCAAAACTTTCCCTCCCGTCTCAAAGGAGTGGCTTTTTCTGTTCTAGAAAACGTTTAATGTCTTCCACGGTTAACCCCAGTTTTTTTGCCTGCCTCATGAGCTCGAGCCATTCTATATCTATCTGTACCGTTATCTGACCAGTCATTCCATAGCCACACCTCTCTACCACCATTCACTTTGCGTTTTTTTCTGGTTCGTCTCCCCAACGATAGGGCAGCAATTCCTCAAGCGGTACCTCCAGGGTCTTTGCGAGCTTTCCCATAACGATGAGCGATGGATTTTTCTGAACGCCTCGTTCAATGTTACTAATATACGATTTGGATACTTTGGACAGTTTTGCAAACTCATTCACTGATAAACCCTTCCCAATCCGAAGAACCCGAATCTTTTCCCCTATAGTTGCCAATGTCCTCCATCCCCTTTTCCATGTCAAAATTTATCTAAATGTTGTACATTTTGTTCTATTTTGTATCCTTGTTGTTCTTTATAAAGAATATTATAAAACGACTCTATTAAAAAGAAAACCGCCAAAATTCACAATAGAGAACAACTACGTTCTTCACACTCTTGTTTTCTCCAAATATCTCCAAATATTTTCTATTTTAAGAACAAAAAAAGCCGGCTGATCTATAGCTCAGCCGACTTCACTCTTCCATAATATGATGTTTTTTGCGAAATTCATTTGGTCCGATACCTTCTATTTTTTTGAAAACTCTTGTAAAGTAGCTCTGACTATTAAACCCAAGCTTCATACTAATATCCAGCAAAGTAAAATCAGAGATGCTCAGCAGTTCTTTCGCTTCTTTCACCCGCTCAATATTAATAAATTGAGATATTGAAATTCCTGTTTCTTTCTTGAATACTCCCGATAAATAATTCGGATGGACATTCATGGCAGCTGCGATCTCCTGCAGGGAAAGGGAGTCACTTAAGTTCTGGAAGATATAGCGCTTGGACCGCTCGACTAAAGGAGAATACACCGGTTCTTCCTGAGCTCGCTGCAAACGGCTCATGAAGCTTTGGATAACATTCTCTTCTAATTCATGAAGTTCTTCCGTAGTCTTTTTCGTTTCTAAATAGTTCATAAAGAACTCGCTGAGGGACATCACTTCGTCCAGCTGGGCTCCCCCTTCCAGGCACAACTGATTCAATTCCCCTATCAGACGGATCAGTTGATTCTTCTCCAGTCTCACTGCATTCGAATGACTGGCTGACGAGAACAATTGCTTTCTCCACTCCCGATAGACCTCCAGCGCCTCTGCCTGACCAAATTTGAATAAGTGTATAAAACGTTCCTGAAGCTGATAGTTGTTGTTCGGAGAAGCTTCGTTCCTGAGATAATGTTCATACACCTTCTGGACCGGCGCATGTTTTCCAGGACGATGTCCTTCCTGTTTTCCGGAGAGAATTCGTATGAGAATTCGTTCCATGGATAACAATTGCACGGGATTCAGCACTGGTAATTGATCATAGTAATTTAATAATCTTTCCGTCTTACCTTTATAGTCTGAGTCAGCTTTTACAAAACCATCAATTTCTTTTTTTCCGATCTCTTTATGTAAAAAAGGACCAAAAACGATATCCACTGGTTCTTCATGTCCGATCTTCATAGAATACAAGAAAATACTCTGTCCAAATTCATCCGAGAATTTTTCTAAGGTGTTAGGGCTTTTTCTGCTGGTTTCTAAAAAAGGGAAGAAGCTTTTTTTCATGAAATCCGGAGGCTGATGAAAGCTGTCTGGAAATTGAAAGGTTAATTTCCGTTTATGATTCAAAAGCAGCACAGGGACTTGCAGTGCAATCGAACAGTCCTTCAATAAGTGGGTAAGCTCATGATGGGACATAGTCATATAGATACCCCCAAGTATAATCCTTTTTTACTATTATACCTGAATCCAAAAAAATAGCACCCCTAAATGATTAGGCGGTGCGTCTATTCTAATGACTTCCTCTTATCGGAGGGACCTTTAATATAATTTCTTACTTCATTGATCGTCAGCCCCATGGCCTTTGCCTGCTTTAATAAATGTACCCAGTCCTCATCTAATTTACTCACACTCGGCAACGTTCTCATCTCTCTAAACCTCCCCAAAATCCTCTAGGTTTCTGTTTAAAGATTCTTCATTTTTTATCTATCAAAGAATCTTCCTTCATCTGGAAATGTATTACTATTATAACTGATTTTCTGCAACTGATTTTGAACATATTTAACTATTTTTTAAATATAAACATTTAATTTTAGAATATTCCTAATAAAAGAATGTAGTAATTTGTAATTTATAGTATTTAAATAAACAAAAGCCGATATGGCTGCATCATATCGGCTTTTGTTTATTTAATTTTAAGAATACATACGGTTCCATGTAGTCGTCAGTACCCGGAAGGTATCGCGGTCCTCCGAATCTATTGCCTGATCGATCAAACGCCTGAGATTATTCTTTTCGAGCTCCAGAATCACTTCATTCGTTTCATTTTCTTCCGGTTTTGTAAGTTCTACCTCTTCCTTTTCATAGTAAGGTGCGACGATGGAATGAAGATGCTGTAGAAAATCCGGCAGCTGCAGAAGATCGGCCACCGATACATACACTATATTTTTACCGCGTTGAAATACGAAAATATCGAATACATTATGAACGCGCTTACGTTGACGGTCAATGATGATTTCTCTGGATTCCATAGGGACGAATTGGTAGAGTTCATTGTCAATAAATAATGAAAAGTACTGGTAGGCTAGCACAACTCGGATAAAGCGCTTATCTTCCTTCACGTAATATGGTTTCAGCATTTTAATATTTAACACAGTGCCCACCCCTTTAATTTAATCTGAATTTTCAGTATTTTATTCTATTATCGCTGATTTGTCAACAAATTGAAAGTCTTTTATCTTGAATTCAAGGTTGAATTTCAAATATTTTTCAGAATCTTACCCCTTTCGTGATAGGAATCGCAGCTATTCTACTTACATTTTCAGTTCCTCTAAGAACAAAATAAAAAAGTCCCAGCTTTCCATACGGAAAGCTGGGACTCTTAGTTAAATCAAAGCATGCAAACGGTCATTGACGGTTGCTTTTAATGCTTCAAGGATCTTCTCGCTATCATTTCGGGAACCGGATTTGGCTCCATAATAAAATTTAATTTTCGGCTCTGTGCCGGACGGACGTAAACAGAACCAGCAGTCGTCCTCGAGAATAAACTTCAGCACATTCGACGTTGGAAGTTCAATCTCCTCGGTGGCGCCTCCTTCTACATAATGACGAGTCATTGTAGAATAATCCTCAACAGCGACTACTTTCTTTCCGCCTGCTTCTGTAATACCTGCGTCACGGAAATCTTCCATAATCGTCTTGATTTTATCCGCTCCTGATTTTCCTTCAAGCTTCACGGATTGAAGATCTTCAAGGAAGTACCCGTGCTTCTGGTAAAGCTCTTCCAGAGCATCAAGCAGTGTTTTGCCCTGATTCTTATAATAAGCACCGACTTCTGCTATAAGAATCGCCGCCTGTACGGCGTCTTTATCACGTGCAAATGGTTTAACTAAATAACCATAACTCTCTTCATATCCGAACATGAACTCATATTCGCCGCTCTGTTCGTACTCTTTGATTTTTTCACCAATAAATTTAAAGCCTGTCAGTGTATCTAGCGTGCCGATGTTATGAGCATCCGCGATCACCCGGCCGAATTCAGAGGTCACAATGGTCTTAATCAGGAGTCCATTGTCAGGTACATCAGGAGAATGCTCCAAAATATAATCAAGCATAAGAGCACCAGTCTGGTTTCCGGTTAACACCTGATATTCACCGTTTTTATCCGGTACAGCCGCTCCCATGCGGTCCGCATCAGGGTCGGTTGCAAGCAGTAAGTCAGCTCCTACTGCTTTTCCTTGTTCAATCGCCATAGCAAAAGCCTGATGTTCTTCCGGATTCGGCGAAGCAACGGTCGAGAATTCAGGATCCGGCTGCGCCTGCTCTTCTACAATAGCTACGGAAGAAAATCCACTCTGCTCCAGTCCTTTTTGTACAAGGTCACGTGCCGTTCCATGAAGAGGCGTAAACACAAGAGAGATATCTTTTTTAATATCCGGCTGTATTGTTACGGATTTAAGCTGCTCCAAATAGGCAGCATCTATTTTTTCATCGATCCAGTTGAGCAGTCCGTCATCTTCCAGTTGCTTCTGATCGGCTGCATCTACATTCAGTTCGTCTTCTACTTTATTAACAAACCCGATCATGGATTCAGCCTGAAGAGGAGGAAGCTGGCCGCCGTCCTCGTTATAGGCTTTGAACCCATTGTACTCTGGCGGGTTATGGCTGGCTGTGACCACCACTCCTGCAGCGGTCTTTAAATGACGCACAGCGAAAGATAGCTCCGGCGTCGGGCGTAAGGAAGTGAATACATATGAAGGAATACCGTGGTAGCCGAGCACACGGGCTGTTTCCACTGCAAACTCTTTGGACATATAACGGGAGTCGTAAGCAATAGCTACGCCGCGGTTCGAGAGCCCCCGATCATTCACATACGTAGCGAGCCCTTCGGCAGCTCTTCTGATCGTATAGATGTTCATCCGATTCGTACCGGGTCCAAGCTTACCGCGCATTCCACCTGTACCAAACTCGAGGTTCTTATAAAAGGCGTCTTCTAAAGACTGCTCATCATCTTCAATCTCTTTTAATTGCGACGATAGATTTTCGTCCATCTCTTTAAATTCTTTCCAGCGATTGTACTCATTTTTCCACATCCATCCATCACTCCTCTTGTAGTTTATAATGATTATGACTTATTGGAACGGGAGACGATAAAAGAAGCGTTTCCTTTCAATTCGAATGTGTCTACTGTAGCAGGGATAATAAAATGATCCCCGTTTGAAAACGAATAAGTCTCCTGATCAATCCTGACTTCTCCATTTCCCTGGAGAGCGCTTACTAACAAATAAGGATTGGGCTTCAGCTCCCCGCTTTCCCCTTCCAATTGCCAATGAAAAACAGAAAAATACTCTTCTTCTATCAAGGTTTCCTGCCTGAGGTCTGCCTGAACTGCATCTGATCGATCAATGTGGGGATCTCTATGTGGAACCGTTATCACTTCCAGTGACTTATCCAGGTGCAGTTCCCGCTTCTCTCCATCGTTTCCTACGCGATCATAGTCGTAGACGCGGTACGTGATATCCGAACTCTGCTGGGTTTCAAGAATCTGAATGCCAGCGCCAATCGCGTGGATCGTTCCACTTGGTACATAAAAGAAATCCCCAGGCTGAACGGGAATCCGCCTAAGCAGCCTCTCCCATTCTTCATTCTCCACCAAATCCTGTAATTCCTTTTTATTCGAGGCATGATGACCAAAAATAATTTCAGAGCCTTCTTCGGCATCGATCACATACCAGCATTCTGTTTTCCCGTAATTCTTTCCTTCAATTTCGCGTGCATATGTATCATCCGGGTGGACTTGAACAGATAAGTCCTTCGCAGCATCCAGAATCTTCACTAACAATGGAAATTCTTCTCCTTCTTCCTGGGCGAACAGTTCACGGTGTTCCTTCCATGCTTCAGCCAGCGTATGGCCTTTCAATGGGCCGTTCTGAATCGTGTTTGAACCATTCGTATGGCCGGAAATGCACCAGGCTTCTCCTGTCTGATCGGAAGGGATGTCGTACTGAAAAATTTCTTTAAGGCCCGTACCGCCCCAAATCCGTTCTTTGAATTCAGGCTGTAAGAAGATAGGTTCCTTATACATGAGCAACTCACCTCTTTTGCTTATGATTACCCCTTATTATATCACATTACCTGCCACAAAAAGACAAAAACAGACCAGACCAAACTGGAAAATACTGTTTGACCTGGTCCTCTATTTATTTCCATACCCTCTAGCTGGTCCTGGTAATTACTGGGGGACCTGAGGTAGAAAGAATAGGAATAAATGGGTATTATTTGTTTTTGTCGAGCATGCCGTCTTCGTAACCGAAGGCCCATGTAAGACCGAAAGCTACTCCAATAGCGATTCCGTTTGCGATGATGTAATTGGCAAAAGGGAACAAGCCATCCAAGTATAGAAGCATACCAGGAATTACGGTGATCGCCATTCCGGTACCAGCGAGTCCCATAAGAGAAGCGAAGAAACCGCCGGCCGCTCCACCAATAAGACCCATAACGAAAGGTTTCATATAACGCAGGTTAACACCGAAAATGGCTGGCTCTGTAATTCCAAGGAATGCAGACAAGGCAGATGGAAGGGCCAGAGCTTTCATTTTCTTCTGTTTTGATTTCAAACCAACAGCCAGTGCTGCTGCACCTTGAGCTGCAATACCTGCTGAAATTAGTGGGTTAAACGGATTTTCCCCTAAACGTTCAAGCAATTGAATTTCAAGTAAGTTGAAGATGTGGTGCACGCCTGTAATAACGATGACCTGATGCAAACCACCGATGATCAGGCCGCTAAGTCCTAACGGAAGATCCAGAACCACACGTGTAGCAGAGAAAATACCATTTTCTACGATGTGGAAGATTGGTCCTATGATGAATAATGCTGCTGTAATCATGATTAATAGGACTAGGAAAGGTGTCAGGATTAAATCCAGAGACTCAGGTATTTTCTTCCGCAAAGCTTTCTCAAGTTTCGCTCCAAATATACCTGTAATAAAGGCTGGAAGCACAGAAGCCTGATAACCAACTACGGGGATAAAGCCAAAGAACATGATTGGTTCGACTTCCCCGCCGCCAATATCCCAAGCGTTCGGAAGCGCAGGTGATACGAGCATTAATCCAATGACAATACCGAGCAGCGGACTGCCTCCAAACACTTTAAAGGTAGACCAGGCAACCAGTGCCGGCAGGAATATAAAAGCGGTGTCCGTCAGAATCTGTGTGAAAAGAATAAAGTTTTCTGAAATATCTTCAGGGGCCATTCCAAATAGTCCTAAAATCTGGGGCTGAGTGACAAGTCCACGCAGACCCATGAACAAACCAGTCGCAACGAGCGCCGGGATAATCGGAACGAACACATCACCGAAGGTACGGATCCAGCGCTGGAACCAGTTCCCTTGCTTCTTCGTCTCTTCTTTCATTTCAGATTTAGTTGTTCCTTCCACATTCAGCTTAGTAACCTCTTCGTAAATTCGGTTAACCGTACCTGTTCCGAAGATCACCTGCAGCTGCCCAGAGTTGTAAAAAGCACCTTTTACTTTGTCGATCTCTTCAATTGCAGAAATATCGGCTTTCTCTTTGTCGTGCAGCATAATCCGAAGGCGGGTGGCACAGTGAGCTACTGAAGCGATGTTTCCTTCGCCGCCGGCAGCCTCAATGACGTCTTTTGCGATTTGAGAATTCTCGGCCATTTTTGAAAACCCCTTTCTTGTAATAACATTGGCATGTAATCGATTACACATTTCATAAAAAAATATAAAACATTCAATAATTTCATCAAATAAGTGCGTCGATTTCAGTATTTCTATAAGGAATAAATTATGTTCCTGAAATGTGTGAACGATTACATGATTGCGTTTTCAATTAGAACTATACACTATCTCGTAAAATTAGTCTATACGTTAACTCAAATTTCTGCTCATGTTTTTCATTCTTTAATTTGGCCAGTAACAGTTCAGCCGCCTGTTGCCCCGCTTTCTTATTAAAATAATCGATCGTAGTCAGGGAAGGGCTTACATATTGAGACAAACTGGAAGCTCCTATTCCGACGACAGCCATGTCTTCAGGAATCCGGTAACCTTGTTCCTTCAAGTACTCCATAGCCCCAATGGCCATTCGATCGGTAACAGCATATACCGCACTTGGCCTGTTCTTACCGCTTGCTCGTAAAATCTTTTTCATCTCTTCATAACCGGAATCAATCGAAAAATCCCCTGTTCCCATCCAGTGGTCCTGGATCACTCCGCCTTCTCTTTCCATTACATCACGAAAAGCCTGTTCTCGAATAACCCCAACGGAAGGGTCGTTCCGGCTCACGCCTATAAAAGCTATTTTATGATGGCCTTTATGAATCAGCATATTCGTTAAATCAGCAGATGCGTGGTAATCATCATAAACAAGAGACGTTACTTCAGGAAGATCCTGACCGATCGCAAGGAAAGGAACATCCACGTCACGAATGGTTTGAATCAGTTCATCATTCACATTAGTCGCAAGCAGTATAATTCCATCCACATGTCTGCTCTTCAATAAACGGATGTATTCAATCTCTTTTTTACTGTCCAGTTCTGTATCCGTCAACAGGATTTGAAAGCCTTCTTTAGCTAACACTTCATTAATTCCATTCACGACACGTGTGGAAGTTTCCGTGCTTAGACGCGGCAGAATGACTCCGATCACGCCTGAACGCTTAGTCCGAAGCGATTTCGCTGATTGATTAGGCATATAACCGGTTTCTTCGACAATTTTCATAATTCTTTTTCGGGCTTCTTCACTTACGTACCCACTATTGTTCAAAGCTCTTGAAACAGTAGTCCGGGAAACGTTTGCCCTTTTTGCTATGTCATTGATTGTTGTCATAGGTTTCATCCTCCATGGAATCCTTTTCACATCATATCGTATTGAAAAAATTGGGCATTGTCTAGCATTTGGTAAAAAGTTTCCCTTCCAGCGCCCTGATACCCGAAAACATTTCTGCCAAAAAAGACCCTGGAATTCATACACTTCCAGAGTCCTTCACGATATGTAATCCACTCTCAGCTGCCAAGAAGCTCCAGAAAGCGCTGGCGGATCGTACAGTACATATACGTATCCTTATTCATATCCGTTATAATGGAGTAAAAGGCTGTCTCTGCTTTATACACCGCCTGCTTCCCTTCATCCTTGAATTCTTCCATCTTCCCTTCCACTCCCATCTCTCTGATGATTTGATCGATGACCGCATCATACTTCCTTAATGAATCAGGAAGCGGACCGGAATATAAACTGTCCATCATTGCTGCCCTTCCCCCTTTTTATTTTGTAGGTACAATTATTTATATTTTATTTGTCAAAATAAGTCAAGATATTAAAAATTAATACAATAGATTCATTTTTGTCGTTTTACGTCGAATAATTAATCATATTTAATATTTATAGATTTTTTCCTATAAATTACTCTGTTTTATTCATTTTTAACTAATAAAAATAGCAAAATACATCTAATGTAAAGTTTTAATAAATATGTAGAATTTGTATCTTTTATAAAAATTCGAATCGTCTGAGAATTCACTCTTGTACTCGCCTCCCCTTTCCGTTACAATGTCCTTTATATAAAGAATAATGTATATTTCAAGTGGACAAGGAGTGTGAACGATGAAAAATACCATTACCGTAGGGTTATTAGGTTTAGGGACTGTAGGAAGTGGAGTAATTGAAATTCTTCATGACCATAAGGAGCGTATTCAGCACAGAACGGGGTGCGAAGTTACGATTAAATCCGTATTGGTTAATAACGTGGAGAAGCCTCGAGAGCTTCCTGACGGCTCCACGAACCTGACCGATCGATACGAAGATATTACCCGCGACCCAGAAATCGATGTAGTTGTAGAGGTGATGGGTGGAATCGATCACACGTTAACCATATTATTAGAAGCGATTCAGCACGGGAAACATGTCGTAACAGCCAACAAGGATTTAATCGCCCAGCATGGAGCCGAGCTTTTTGCTGCCTGTCAGGAAAGCGGCAGTGATCTTTATTATGAAGCCAGTGTAGCTGCAGGGGTACCGATTATCCGTTCCATTATGGACGGCTTATCCTCTGACCGCATTACAAAAATGATGGGCATTGTTAATGGAACGACCAACTATATCATGACGAAAATGTCTCAGGACGGAGCCGACTTTGACAGTATATTAAAGGAAGCGCAGGACCTTGGCTTTGCCGAAGCGGATCCAACAGCCGATGTCGATGGTCTGGATGCGGCCCGGAAGATGACCATTCTTTCCATCTTAGGATTCTCCATGCCGTTTAATCTGGAAGATGTGGAAGTCAAAGGAATTCGCGGCTTATCTCTTTCCGATATTCAATATGCTGAAGAACTTGGCTATCGAATTAAATTAATTGGTATTGCTGAGAATGATGCAAATGGTGTATCTGTAAGCGTAGAACCAACCTTCCTCCCTGCTGCTCATCCGCTATCCTCCGTGAACGATGAGTTTAACGCGGTGTATGTGTACGGCGATGCTGTAGGAGAAACGATGTTCTATGGTCCAGGAGCCGGAAAGCTTCCAACCGCTACAGCCGTCGTATCCGATTTAATAGCTGTATTAAAAAATATCCGATTAGGTACAACAGGTACGGCTTACGTTCAGCCTCAATTCCCTAAGCAGGTTATGCCTAAGGACCAGCAGATGACGAAGAAATATATCCGTCTGCACGTACTCGATCAAACAGGCATGTTAATGGAAATAACGAAGATTTTCGCTCAGTACAATATCTCGTTCGATCAAATCATCCAGCGTTCCTATGAAGAAGATGGAGAGCGTGAGCTGATGATGGTCACACATCAAGTTAGTGAAGAAGACTTTTCCCAGGCGATGAAGGAAATTGAAACGCATCATTCCGTGAAAAGTGTTGAAAGTATTTTCCGAGTGGAAGGGGGCAGCTAAGATGTGGCAAGGATTGCTTCATCATTATCGTGAATTTCTTCCCGTAACCGACCAGACACCGAATCTGTCTTTACAGGAAGGCAATACTCCCCTTTTATCCATACCGACGATTTCGAAGGAGTATGGAATTGAAGGGTATGTAAAAATTGAAGGCGCCAACCCGACCGGTTCGTTTAAGGACCGCGGAATGGTCATGGCGATGGCGAAAGCAATTGAAGAAGGATCGAAAGCTGTCATCTGCGCATCAACCGGCAATACTTCTGCCTCTGCGGCAGCCTTTGCTGCCCGCGCAGGCCTCCGTTGCATCGTGGTCATCCCTGATGGCAAAATCGCGCAGGGTAAACTCGCCCAGGCCGTCATGTACGGTGCTGAGATTTTTTCCATTAAAGGTAACTTTGATCAGGCGTTAAAGATGGTAAGAGAAATCGCTGAAAAGGAACCGGTCACGCTCGTAAACTCTTTGAATCCTTATCGGATTGAGGGACAGAAAACTGCTGCCTTTGAAGTATGTGACGTGCTCGGTGAAGCGCCTGACGTTCTATCTATTCCGGTGGGCAACGCTGGCAACATTACTGCTTATTGGCGCGGCTTTCAGGAATATCATGAGAAATATGGCCATCAGCTGCCGAAGATGATGGGCTTTGAAGCAAGCGGTGCAGCAGCTATTGTCCGCAACCAGGTCATTGAAGATCCGGAAACGCTAGCAACAGCGATTCGGATTGGCAATCCCGCAAGCTGGGAAAAAGCGATTACTGCAAAAGAACAATCCGGCGGCTTAATTGACGAAGTAACGGATGATGAAATTGTAGAAGCGTATCAGCTACTGGCTCAAAAAGAAGGAGTATTTGCTGAACCTGCTTCATGTGCGTCGATCGCAGGTATGCTTAAGAAAGTGAAGAGCGGCGAGATTCCACAAGGATCAAAAGTCGTTCATGTTCTCACTGGGAACGGACTGAAAGATCCAGCAGCAGCGATTGATACAAGCCCGGTCAAACCCACGGTCATTGAAAATGATATCGACCAGTTTGCCGAGGCCATCTCAGGAGTACGCTCATGAGTACATTTCAAATCCGGGTACCCGCAACTTCCGCTAATCTAGGACCGGGATTTGACTCCGTTGGCATTGCTCTCTCCAAATACGTGACGCTCCAATGCCAGCCTGCAGATAAGTGGTCGTTCGGAGTGCCTGAGGTGGACCAGCCTCATATCCCATCCGGAAAAGATAATTTAATTTATATGACCGCCATCTATACAGCAACGGCTTACGGATATGAAGAACTGCCGCCGTACCATGTGGATTTGATCAATGATGTACCGATCGCCCGTGGTCTTGGCAGTTCCTCTACAGCCGTTGTAGGCGGAATTGAGCTTGCAAATCAGATTCTGAACCTTCAGCTTAGCCGCTATGAAAAATTACAGCTTGCCTGCGCCATTGAAGGCCACCCGGATAATGTCGCCCCGGCCATTTACGGGGGAATTATGGTTTCAAGCTATGACGGGGACCATTTAGATTTTGTCCAGTTCACCAAAGGACTCGATGACCTGATTTGGCTTGCCATCGTTCCTGATTTCCATCTGGAAACGGAAAAAGCACGCAGCCTGCTGCCTCAGAAAATCAGTTACAAGCAGGGCGTTCACGCCAGTGGTACAGCCAATGTACTCGTTGCAGCTCTTGCTGAGCAAAACTGGGAACTGGCTGGGAAAATGATGATGAAAGATCAGTGGCATCAGCCTTACCGTAAAGAGTTAATTCCTGATTTTGATGCGATCGCCGTCAAAGTGAAGGAACTGAATGCAGCCGGAATGTATATTAGCGGCGCAGGCCCAACCATGATTGCTTTATTTGAACAATTAAGCGAAGAGAAACTTGTTCTTCTGCAGAAAGAACTTCCCGCCTATCAGGTGGAAGCTTTACAAGTAGATAGTCACGGATTGGAAGTGACTTCTCCAAGTCTTCCAAGTGGACACGCTAAGTAAAAGATCCCGGTGATGGTTACATCACCGGGATCTTCTGTGTTTTTTAAAATTGGGTTAAGTAATGTTGCGAATTTTTATTAGAGGTCTCATAAACAATCGGGCCGGATTGTTGAAAAATCAGTTTCGAGATATCGGGTTACTGTGAAGGTCCGGCGGGGGACGATTCGCTTTCCGTGGGCATGTGCTGAGCCTCCTCAGGCTTCGCCTTCCGGGGTCTCACCGATCATGTTCATCCCACAGGAGTCTTTTATCGTCCCCCTTCGGACCTTGCCAAATCAAAAGCTCGAAACCACTTCAAACATCACCTGCGT